>CAYFLO010000325.1:0-2164 GCA_964343995.1 uncultured Bifidobacteriaceae bacterium | reverse complement strand
CTGTGCACCGTCATCACCGTGATCGAGTACCGGCGCGCCAACGAGGGGGTGTGGCGCGCATGGATCTACCTGTTCGAGTGGCCGCTCATCGCCGCCTTCGCGGTGTGGATGTGGTACCGGTTCACGCACGAGGGCAGCGGGGGTGGATTCGTCCGGCGCTGGAAGGAGCGCGTGGCACGTTTCGAAGCTGAGGCCGACGCGCAGGAGCGCGACGAACGAGCGGCACAGGCCGACGAGGCTCGACGCGTCCAGGAGGCCAACGATCCGCAACTCCAGGCCTGGCGGGAGTATCAGCGCTCGCTTCGCGAGCAGGAGCAACCGCCGAGCTGACCTGCCTTTGGCCTGTCTGCCGTCGTGTCGCACTCAGGCCGACGTCAGGCGTGCTTGCCTACGGTCGAGCGATGACCACGATGACGACCCCAGAGGCCCGCCGCCGACTCTTCACCAAGGTGCCCGAGGTCACCATCTGGTTCTGGATCATCAAGATCCTGTGCACCACCGTGGGCGAGTCCTTCGCGGACTTCCTCAACGTCAACCTCAACTGGGGTCTCACGACCACCTCCATCGCCCTCGGGGCGGCCTTCGTCGTCGTCCTGGTCATTCAGATGGCCCTGCCGCGTTACGTGCCAGCCGTGTACTGGGCCACGGTGGTCCTGGTCAGCGTCTTCGGCACGCTGGTGACCGACAACCTCACCGACAACCTGGGCGTACCCCTGGAGGTGAGCACCGTCGTGTTCGCCGTGCTCCTGGGCGTGGTGTTCCTGGCCTGGTACCTCAGTGAAGGCACGCTGTCGATCCACTCGATCTACACCCGGCGTCGCGAGGCCTTCTACTGGCTGGCGATTCTGGTCACGTTCGCCCTGGGCACCGCGGCCGGCGACCTGGTCAGCGAGGGGCTCGGTGTGGGCTATCTCGGGACCGGTCTGCTGTGCGCGGGGCTCATCGCCGTCATCACCATCGGGTGGCGCCTCGGCCTCAACGCCGTCCTCGCCTTCTGGCTGGCCTACATCCTCACCCGGCCGCTGGGAGCCTCGCTGGGGGACTTCCTTGCACAGCCGACTGACAACGGCGGCCTGGGCCTGGGCGTGACGGTGACGAGCATCATCTTCCTCACCGCGATCGTCCTGGTCGTCGTGTACCTGACGATCCGCAAGCCCGACGTCATTGTCGTGCCCGCAGATCCGGCGGCCCGCGCCATCCTCGACGAGCCGGAGACGGCCCCGCACCAGCGCGTGCAGTCCCGGCGCACGGCACTCGTGCAGACGGTGATCGTCATCGTGCTCATCGTGGTCGTGGGCCTGGTGGGGTACCGGTGGCGCGTCAATGCGCTGGACGCCGAGGTGGCCGCCGTGGCGCCCGCGGCTGTGCCTGCCGCGTCGACGGCGGTTCCGACCGCTCCTACGGGAGCGTCATCCGGTGTTCCTGCACCGGTGTCGTCGGGTGCGCCGTCACCTCTCGCAGCGTCCGCTTCGCTTGCGCCGTCGCCCCTGGGAGATCTCACGCCCTTCGTCACGATTACCCAGGACACCCTGGGCATGCTCGAGGCCGGGCACCAGTCCGACGCCACCACGCACATCACCGATCTGGAGACGGCATGGGACAAGGCGCAGGCGGTCCTCAAGCGACGTGACTCCGGTGCCTGGACGGGTATCGACGGCAAGATCGACACCGTCCTGCGCGAACTGCGATCGACGAGCCCGAATCCGGTGACGGAGAAGGTAGCCCTGCATGCCCTGCTCGCCCAGCTAGGCGTGCCCGGCCAGGCCTGACCCGCGCCCGTCAGCCCAGCAGGAGCGGGGACAGGTCGTCCAGCAGCGCGGCCATGCGGTCGGCGGGCGTGACGTCGGACTGTTCCTGTTCGTGCAGAGCAGCCACGTAGGGCTCGTACTGCTCGGGCGCGACGCCCAGCGATGCCAGCATGCGTTCCAGCGAACCGCTGGTGACCTCCACGTGGGGCTGCAGGCCCACGGCGTGGCCGATGCGGAAGGCGATGTCGGCATGGGGGAGCGTGGAGAGCACCGTGGCCTGCGCCGGCGCGGTGATCGCGTCCTCGTGCCACAGAACCCACGGGCCGGCGAGCGCCGCACTCGCACCGGCGTCGATCGGCAGCGGCGCATACGACCGATAGGTCGTCGGCATGCGGGTCACCGTGCCCCCGGTGGCA
>CAYFLO010000324.1:1951-2171 GCA_964343995.1 uncultured Bifidobacteriaceae bacterium | reverse complement strand
CCGCACCGAACCGGAAGTCCTCCCCCACGACCACGCAGACGGGGGCGAACCCTTCAATCAGGCAGTCGTCGATGAAGGCCTGGGCCGACAGCGACGCGAAGGCGGCATCGAACTCCACGACATCGACCTCGTCGGCACCGGCAGCCAGGAGCAACTCGATGCGGTCGTCCAGCGAGCACAGGCTCGGAGGCGCCCCAGTATCTGCCAGGAGCGAGCGCGG
>CAYFLO010000324.1:1515-1941 GCA_964343995.1 uncultured Bifidobacteriaceae bacterium | reverse complement strand
AGCTGGAGGTTGGCCGTCGGGAAGCCGAGTTCGCGACCGCGGTGGTCACCGTGGACCACCGTTCCCTCGACGCGGTACGGACGCCCCAGGAGGCGCGCCGCCTCGATGACATCGCCCTCGGCGATCAGGGCACGGATGCGACTGGACGAGACCTTCTGGCCGTCCTCATTGAGCAGGGGAACCGCGTCGACGACGAATCCCGCCGCGCGACCGGACTCCTCCAGAGTGACCACACTGCCCGTGCCTCCCGCACCGAACCGGAAGTCCTCCCCCACGACCACGCAGACGGGGGCGAACCCTTCGATCAGGCAGTCGTCGATGAAGGCCTGGGCCGATAGCGACGCGAAGGCGGCATCGAACTCCACGACATCGACCTCGTCGGCACCGGCGGCCAGGAGCAGCTCGATGCGGTCGTCCAGCGAGCAC
>CAYFLO010000324.1:76-1505 GCA_964343995.1 uncultured Bifidobacteriaceae bacterium | reverse complement strand
AGGCTCGGGGGCGCTCCGGTATCTGCCAGGAGCGAGCGCGGGTGCGGGTCGAAGGTCATCGCCACCAGGGGCACCCCCGCGGCATCGGCGTGGACGCGACCGTGGGCGATGACATCGACGTGGCCGCGATGAACGCCGTCGAAGGCGCCGATGCAGACCACGGAACTCACCTGCGTGAGCCTATCCGTCTGCGTCGGCCTGGCTCGGTGACAGGACGACCAGGTAGTGGAGGCGCGCACCGTCGCGCTCGGCGAGGGCCAGCACCCGTCCCGTCGCATCACGCAGCGCATGCGGCCCGGTGTCGAGGTCTCCTCCGGGCCACACCATCGGACGGCCGACGCGCACATCGGCCGCGCACGTGTCGTCGAGGTCGATGACCGGGAAGCACGACGGCACCGCCGTATCGAGTCCCTGCAGTCCGGTCGCGGCGTCGTCCAGGGCGACCGCCTGAGCCAGGGTGAACGGACCCACGCGGGTGCGCCTCAGGGCGGTGAGGTGGCCGCCGACCCCCAGGGCCTCCCCCGCGTCTCGAGCGATGGCGCGCACATACGTGCCCGTGGAGCAGGTGACGGCGATGTCGACATCGATCGCGTCGGCACTCCGGCGGATGTCACGTACCTCCAGACGCTCGATGTGCACCTCACGCGCCGGCAGCTGGACGTCCTGACCCGCACGCACCCGCGCATACGCACGCTGCCCGTCGACCTTGATCGCACTCACCGCACTGGGGCGCTGGTGCACGACTCCACGCTGGGCGGCACACGCGGCGAGGATCGCCGAGTCGCCCACTGCCGCGAGCACAGAAGCGTCCGCACGCGACACGACCTCGCCCTCGGCGTCATCGGTGACGGTGGAGCTGCCCAGTCGAACCGTCGCGTCATAGTCCTTGTCGCGCAGGGCCAGGTGACCCAGCAGGCGCGTACCGCGTTCGACCCCGAGGACGAGCACGCCGGTGGCCATTGGATCCAGGGTGCCCGCGTGACCCACACGCCGGGTACCCAGCACCCGGCGCACCCGGGCGACAACATCGTGCGAGGTCATCCCCGACGGCTTGTCGATGACGACGATCCCGCCGCTCAGGCCGGCTCCCGGTCCACGTGCTCGTCGTCCGCGCTGTGGTCGTCGTGTCGGTAGGGATCCGCATCACCGGCATACGTGGCGTGTGCGGCCTGCTCGTGCACGGCGGCATCAGCCTCACGCGCCTGGCGCAGGAGATCCTCGACGTGGGTGGCCGCCTCCGGCAGCGCGTCGAGGACGAACTCCAGCGTGGGAGTGAACTTCACACCCGTCTGCTTGCCCACCTCCGAGCGCAGCACGCCGCGGGCGGACTCCAGTGCCGCGGCACTGTCGGCTCGCGCCGCATCATCACCGAGCACGGTGTAGAAGACGGTTGCCTCGCGCAGGTCCGGCGTGACCCGCACGTCGGTGA
>CAYFLO010000324.1:0-66 GCA_964343995.1 uncultured Bifidobacteriaceae bacterium | reverse complement strand
ACCCGTCTGCTTGCCCACCTCCGAGCGCAGCACGCCGCGGGCAGACTCCAGTGCCGCGGCACTGTC
>CAYFLO010000323.1:0-2172 GCA_964343995.1 uncultured Bifidobacteriaceae bacterium | reverse complement strand
CCCACCCGGCCTGAGTCCCGCCGATGCGCTCGGCTGCGATCCGCTCGGCGTAGCCGGAGCGCTTGTAGGCGTCCATCGGCCGCGCGTCCATGCCGCGCTCGACGCGCCACTCCTCCAGAAGCGGCCGCACGTCGGTGTTGTAGCCGTCCATGAGCACCTCATTGGCGCCGAGCACGTCGCCGGCCGCCTGGGCCGCACGCAGCGCGTCCTGATCGACGAGCAGGGCCTTGGCCACCTGCTCCTGCACATTGAGGATCGAGCGGATCTGGCCGGGGATCTTCGGTTCGATGTTGTGGCACTGGTCGAGCACGAACGCGACGTCGCCCGTCGGATCGATCGCCCCCGCCTTGACGACCTCGTGCATGATCCTGAACAGCTGGAACGGATCGCTCGCACCCACGATGAGGTCGTCGTCGGCGTAGAACCGCGAGTTGAAGTCGAACGCACCGAGCTTGCCCTCGCGCAGCAGGAAGGCGACGATGAACTCGATGTTGGTCCCCGGCGCATGGTGGCCGGTGTCGACGACGACCATCGCCTTGGGGCCGAGCTTGAGGCAGTGGGCGTAGCTCACGCCCCAGTCCGGCACGTCGGTCGTGTAGAACGCCGGCTCGAAGAATTTGTACTCCAGCACCATGCGCTGGTGCTCGCCCAGGCGCGCATACACCTCGCGCAGGCCCTCCTCCAGCCGGTCCTGGCGGGCGCGGATGTCGTCCTGGCCCGGGTAGTTGGTGCCGTCGGCGAACCACAGCTTGAGGTCGCGCGAGCCGGTCTCGTCCATGATGTCGACGCACTCCAGCAGGTGGTCGACGGCCTTGCGCCGCACCCGGGCGTCGGGGGCGCAGATGCTGCCCAGGATGTAGTCGTCGTCCTGGAAGGTGTTGGAGTTGATGGTGCCCAGGGCGATGCCCTCGTCCTGCGCGTGCTGGGCGAGCTTGCCGTAGTCGTCGACCTTGTCCCACGGGATGTGCAGCGCCACCGACCCCACGCTCCCGGTGAGGCGGGCGACGACGGCGGCATCGGAGACCTTCTCGAAGGGATCGCGCGGGACGCCGGGCTGCGCGAATACCTTGAAGCGCGTGCCGGAGTTGCCGTAGGCCCACGACGGAACCTCGATACGAAGCCGGTCCAGCTGGCGCTTGGCCTGTGCAGTGTCCATCGCCGTCCCTTTGATGCCGGAGAGGCCGTCAGGGTATCGACAGCCACGTGCGGGGGTCCGACCTTCCTTCCGATGATCGGAAAGGTCGGACGCGGCCTTGGGACGTCGCCGTTCGCTAGCCTGCCGACCATGGCCGACACCGAGCAGCAGTCCGTAATCCGCGTGCGCGAGACCCTGAGCCTGCTGGGCGCACGGGGCGAGGTGCGCGCCCTCGACGACAGCGCCCGCACCGCCAAGGAGGCGGCCGCGGCCCTGGGCATCGAGGTCGGACAGATCGCCAGTTCGCTGATCTTCCTCGCCGACGGCGAGCCGGTGCTCGTCGTGGCGTCCGGCGGTCACCGCGTCGACACCGTGCAGCTAGCGGCCGTGCTGGAGGTCAACGCGATCACCAAGGCCGACGCCGACGACGTGCGCCGGGCCACCGGCTTCGCCATCGGCGGCGTCGCGCCCGTGGGGCATCCCGAGCCGCTGCGCACGGTGGTCGACATCGCGCTGTCGCAGTACGACGAGGTGTGGGCCGCCGGCGGCCATCCGCACTACGTCTTCCCCACGTCGTATGACGAGCTGCTGCGCATCACCGGCGGTCAGGCCGCCGAGGTGGGAGCCTGACGCCATGAGCACCTCCCCCGGCGCGATCGACATCGCCGCCATAGCCGACGCGTACGAGGCCGCCACCGGCACGTTCCTGCTGGCCGCCCAGGCCGCCGACCCCGATGACCTCGACCGGCACGCGCCCGGCGACTGGTCGGCGCGCCAGGTGATCCATCACGTCGCCGACAGCGAGGCACAGTCCTATGCGCGGTTGCGTCGCCTGCTCGCCGAGCCCGATCCGGTCATTCAGGGCTACGACGAGGCAGCGTGGGCGAGCGCGCCCCTGCTGGGCTACACCGAACTGCCGGTCGAGAACTCCCTGGCGGTGTTCGCGGCGGTGCGCGCGTCGTCGCTCGACATCATCCGCCGGCTCTCCCCCGCCGACCTTGATCGCACCGGCGTGCACTCGGAGTCAGGGTCCTACG
>CAYFLO010000322.1:0-2186 GCA_964343995.1 uncultured Bifidobacteriaceae bacterium | reverse complement strand
GTCTTCTTCAAGTCGGCGTGGGAGGTGGCCGACGACTTCGAGCGGCTCAACAACCTCGCGCCGGGCACGGTGCCGGGGCGCGGCCCGCTGGATGCCGCGGGCGATGCGATGTGGGAGCGCCACCGCGCCGGGGAGATCACTGAGCGCGACTACTGGCTGACGTTCGCGCAGCGCGCCGTCGACAACGGCGCTCCGCTCAACGGCCACCCCACGCTCATGCGCGCGATATTCCAGCAGCCCGGCGTGCAGGGTGTGCGCCCCGAGGGCCTGGCCCTCGTCGAGCGCTGCCGCGCCGCCGGCATCGCGTGCGGCATCCTCACCAACGAGCTCATGGACTTCCAGGGGCGCGATTGGGTGCAGGCGCAACCCTGGTTCGACTGGTTCCCCGTGCTCGTCGACTCCTCCGAACTCGGCATCCGCAAGCCCGACCCGCGCGCGTACGAGACCGCGATCGAACTCATGGGCATACCCGCACACGAGTTGGTCTTCATCGACGACAACCCGATCTATGTCGAGGGCGGCACGGCCGTGGGGCTGCGCAGCATCCTGCTCGACGTGCGCGATCCGGCCGCAGCGTTCGACGAGGCCGCGCGCGAGCTCGGGCTGCAGTAGCGCGCGTTAGCCCGGTTGTTCAGCCCAGCAGCGTGTCGACCGCTGCACGATCGGGCAGCGACGGCACCGCCCCGGCCACGGTGGTCGCCAGAGCCCCGCATGCCGATCCCCAGCGCAGGGCGGTGGCCAGGTCGTTGCCCTCGGCCAGTGCCGCTGCGATCCCGCCGGCGAAGGCGTCGCCCGCGGCGACCGTGTCGACGGGAGTGACGGGGAACGCCGGGCACGCACCGGTGTCGGTGGCACTGGCCCACACCGCGCCGTGCCCTCCGCGCGTGACGATCGCGTGGCCCACGCCGCGCGCCACCAGCGCCTGCGCGGCGGCGATCGCGCCGGCCTCGTCGTCGGTGGCGACCGAGGTGAGCAGGTGTGCCTCGTGCTCGTTGGGGATGATGATGTCGACGTTGGCCAGCACGGTGTCGTCGAGTGTCGTGGCCGGTGCCGGGTTGAGGATCGTGGTCGCGCCGATGCGGCGTCCGATCGCCATCGCCGCGGCCATCGCCGGGCCGGGCACCTCGCACTGGGCGAGCACGACGGCGATGTCGTCCATCGTCGACAGCGATTCGGTGACCTGCGTGGGCGACACCGCGGCATTGGCCCCCGGGATCACCACGATGCGGTTGGCGCCGTTGTCGTCGACCTCGATGAGCGCGGTGCCCGTGGCCGTGGTGACGTCGGCCACGTGGTGCGCGTCGATGTGCTCCTGGCCCAGGATGCTGCGCAGGAAGCGCCCGGCGTCGTCGGCACCCACCGCACCGACCATCGTCACCGTCGAGCCCATGCGCGCCGCCGCGACCGCCTGGTTGAGCCCCTTGCCGCCGGCGTTCTGCTCCAGCGCGGTGCCGAAGACGGTCTCGCCGGCATCGGGCATGCGCGGCACCAGAGCCACGAGGTCGAGGTTGAGACTGCCGACGACGACAACCCGGCTCTTCATGACCCGATTATCGTGGTGCCGCCGGTGGTCGCGCGACGCCCGGTGGCGGAGGCAGCGATGAACCTGGGCATCGACCTGGGCACCGGATCGGTCAAGGCGGCGCTCGTCGCGGACGACGGCTACGTCGTCGCTCGTGCGAGCCAGCCCTACAGCTCGCGGTCGCCGCATCCAGGCTGGGTCGAGATCGATCCGCGCACGTGGCTGTCGGCCACCTCGACCGTCCTGGACGTCATCGACGAGGGCGACAGCACCGGGGTGACAGCCGTCGGATTCTCCGGGCAGATGCACGGGGTCGTGCTCGTCGACGAGCACCTGGTGCCGGTGCGCCCGGCGATCCTGTGGGCCGACACGCGGTCGGGGGAGCAAGCCGCGCGCATGAACGCCGACCTCGGGCCCGAGCTCCTTGCGCGCCTGGGCTCGCCGGCGGTTGCGGGCTTCGCGGCCACCACGCTGGCGTGGCTGCGCGAGCACGAGCCGGAGTCGCTCGCCCGCGCGCGCTGGGCGCTGCAGCCCAAGGACTACCTGCGCGCCGCCCTCGGCGGGCCGCTGGCCACCGATCCCTCTGACGCTTCCGGCACGCTGCTGTATGACGTCGTCGACGGGGCGTGGTCGCCGCAGGCCATCGCGTGGACGGGTATCGACG
>CAYFLO010000321.1:0-2190 GCA_964343995.1 uncultured Bifidobacteriaceae bacterium | reverse complement strand
GCACGTCGGTGGCCGGCCTGGCCCGGGCGATGTCGCGCATGGTGCAGGCGCCCGTCGGTTCGGCGGCTGCACGTGTCGTGGCGGCGATGCGCGCGTGGCCGGAGTGGGTGGGCGGCACGCGCCTGGATGCGACCGCGTTCATGCAGGCGGTGCCCGGGCTGGTCGCCAAGAACGGCGCGGAGGGCGTCTACGTCGCGGCCCTGCCCGATGGCACCGGGCTGGCGCTGAAGATCGTCGACGGTGCCGACCGTGCGCGCATTGTGGCGTTCGCCGACCTGCTCGTGCAGGCGGGAGTGGCTACCGACGAACTCGCTGACCTGCTCACCCAGCCCGTCACCGGCGGCGGTGCCGTGGTCGGCGAGGTGCGCGGACTGCTGGGCGGCGCGTAGCAGCCGTCGTCAGTCCTCGATCTCCGACAGGCGCGCGTCGATGAGTGCCTTGAGCAGGGCGCGGTCGGGCTTCCAGTCAACCGGCACCTTGATCGTCTTCTTGTTGACCTCGTAGCCCTTGAGCTTCGATGCCGCGGCGGCGATCGCATCGGCACTCGTGGGCGCGATGAGGATGTGCGCGGTGTGCACCGAGACGCCGAAGACATAGGCATCGTCGATCTTCACCATCGGCTTGTTCCAGGCGATGACGAGCTCCGAGCGCCGGTACAGGGACTGGATCGTCTTCAGAATCGCCCGGACCGTGGCCTTCTTGGTGGCATCGAACGGGGCCAGGTACTGGTCGAGGGTGCTCACGCGCTTGGCGCTTAGCGACCCGCGGCTGTACATCACCAGGGCATTGGCGTGGGCCTGGCTGAACCCGAAGTTCTCACGCAGGTAGGCGATCTGCTCGGGATACTTGCGGTCGCCGATCTGGTCCATCACCGCGAACCAGTGGCTCATCGGCTCCCCGTACCGCTTCTCGATCGACGGGAAGTGGGACGCGCGGTCGGACGAGGTCGGCACGCCGTCATCGTAGAGCGCACGTGCGGGCGGCCTGACCACGCGCTAGCGTGCGGCCATGGCCCTTTACTCCTGCCCCAAGTGCGGTATGTCCGTCAACATGACCTGCGGCGCGTGCGACGCCGTCCTGGTCGATGCCTCCCTGACCAAGCCCGACGGCGCGGTCGTGGAGATCTCCCAGTGCCCCAACGGCCACGGCAAGATCAAGTCGCCGATGTGCTGCGGCGCTGACATGACCTGCTCCGTCTGAGCGCACGTCCGCTCGCCCGAGCAACGCGAAGGGCCCCCGTCCGTGGACGGGGGCCCTTCGCTTGGTCAGACGAGACGAGCCGTCACGGCGTGATCGCGTTGAAGGCCGCGATCGATGCCGGCGTGCCGGCGTACAGCTGCACGCCCAGCAGGCTGAACGGCTTGGCGGTGTAGAGGTACCAGAACGTGGCATCGACACCGAGGGCCTTGGAGTCCTGGTACGTCTGCTTGATGAGCGCGGCGCCCTCGGCATCGGAGTACTGATGTCCGGGGATCGTGCCCGGTCCGGGAACGCCGTAGTTCACCTCGGTGTCGAAGATGTACTTGTTTAGGCCCGGAGAGTTCGACGGCAGCGAGCCGATGATGGTGCCCTCCCAGAACAGGATGTCGGCACCGCGAGCCGGCGGGCCCTGGTCACCGGCCGGGTAGGTGTGGATCGCGTAGGCGTCGTACTTGAAGCCCTGGGTGGCCAGAGTCTGCACGTACAGGGGCACGAAGGCCTTCATCGGACCGTGGAGTCGGGTGGTGACCGACGCGGCCGACACGATGGCGTTGGGGTTATTGGCCTTGATCACGCTGTAGGCGGCCGTGGTGAGGTCGGCCATCTGCTGAGGCGTGCCGCCCCAGAAGGTCTTGAGGTTGGCCTCGTTCCAGACCTCGTAGCCGACGATGCGGGCGCCGTAGCGAGCCGACACCGCATTGACGTAGTCGGTCCAGTAGCTCATCTGCGCCGGCGGGCTGGCGGTGCCGGCGCCCCAGCGGGGATCGCCGAGTGAGGGATCGGCGGCCGCCCACTTCGGGGTCAGGCCCAGGACCATGAACGGATGGAAGCCGGAGCGCTCGACGTCGGCGATCCGGCTGTCGAGGCCGTCCCACACGAACACGCCGGGCTGGGGGTTGATGTCCTTCCAGGCAACCCCGAGGTCCCAGATGCGCGCCATGCCGCCCCCCGTGATCGGCAGCGGCTGGCTCATGTCGACCTCGGGCGCCA
>CAYFLO010000320.1:0-2204 GCA_964343995.1 uncultured Bifidobacteriaceae bacterium | reverse complement strand
GACGTCGTTGGCCACGAGCACCTCGATGGCGGTGGCCCAGGCCGGCTCGGACAGGGCGTGGGTGTCGCGCGCCAGCAGGAGCGGACCGGCGATGCCTGCGCTGCGGCGGTGGTCGGCAATGGCCTGGCTGATCGCGGCGATGTGGGCGTCGTTGAAGGCCCGGTCCAGAGAGCTGCCGCGGTGGCCGGACGTGCCGAACGCGACCCGCTGGGCCGGGTCGGCCGGGTCGGGTGCCTCATCGGCGTAGGCGGCCAGGAGGGCGTCGACGTCGACGAGGTCCTGGAGGGTCGCGGGCTGGCCGGCACGGCTGGGCACGGGGGCTCCCGGGGTCGGTTTGGGCGGTCGTCGCGATCGTGGCAGACTACGGGGGCTTCACGCGAGGACCCTCGGGCCCGGTGTGAAGGGCCCCTCACCCGGGCCGGACCGCTCGGCACCGGCCGCGGCGGGCCCGAAGGTGGTCCTGCCGCAGGGGGGCCGTCTGGAGATCCTCCCCACCGTGGGCGACCTGTGGCGCCTGCAGGAATGAGCACCGCCATGAAGACTCTTGACTCCGTCGATGCTGCGCAGAAGCGCTCCGACATCCCCGACTTCCGCCCGGGCGACACCCTGAAGGTCCACGTCAAGGTCGTCGAGGGCAACAAGACCCGCGTCCAGGTCTTCCAGGGCGTCGTCATCGCCCGCTCCGGCTCGGGCATCAACGAGACCTTCACCGTGCGCAAGGTGTCGTACGGCGTCGGCGTCGAGCGCATCTTCCCGCTGCACACGCCGATCATCGAGAAGATCGAGGTCGTCACCCGCGGTGACGTGCGGCGCGCCAAGCTGTACTACCTGCGCGAGCTGCGCGGCAAGAAGGCCAAGATCCGCGAGCGCCGCGAGAACGCCGAGAGCTGATCTTGGCCGACCGCAACCGGGACTCCTGGTGGGATGTCCCGGTCACGATCCTCATCGCGATCGGGGTCGTCCTCCTCATCACGACGTTCGTTGTCAAGCCCTTCTCCATCCCCTCGGGGTCGATGGAGAACACCCTGGGCATCGGCGACCGGGTCCTGGTGAACCGCATGGTCTACCACGTGCGTCCGATCGAGCGCGGTGATGTCGTGGTCTTCGACGGCACCGACTCGTTCGTGCCCGCAGGCGAGGTGCCGCAGCGCAATCCGATCGCAGCCGTCTTCGCCTGGGTGGGGCAGTCCTTCGGCCTGGTCCCTCCGGACTCCACCGACTTCATCAAGCGCGTCATCGGCACCGGCGGTGACCGGGTCACCTGCTGCGACGTGCAGGGCCGCATCACCGTCAACGGTCAGCCGCTGGACGAGGAGTCGTACCTGTATCCCGGCGACGTCCCCAGCCTGGAGCCATTCGACGTGGTCGTCCCCGAGGGCACCTTGTGGGTCATGGGCGACCACCGCTCCGACTCCGCGGACTCCCGCGCGCACATGGGCGAGCCGGGTGGCGGATTCGTTCCAGAGTCCCGCGTCGTGGGTCGGGCGATGACGGTGCTGTGGCCGTTCTCGCACCTGGGCTCCATCGCCATCCCTGAGACATTCGCGAAGGTTCCGGCGCCCCAGGGCTCCTGACCATGACGGCCCCGACCCTGCAGGTCGAGCACGAGCTCCTCGCCGCGGGAGCCACCGTGGTGTGCGGGGTAGACGAGGTCGGCCGCGGGGCCATCGCCGGGCCGGTGTGCGTGGGCGCGGTGTGCATCGACGTCACCACGCCCGACCTCCCCGGCGTACGCGACTCCAAGCTGCTCACCGCGTCGGCCCGTGAGCGCCTCGTCGAGCCGATCCGAGATTGGGCGGTCGCGTGGGCGCTGGGCTGGGCATCCGCGGCCGAGGTCGATGAGCTCGGCATCGTCGGGGCGCTGCGCCACGCCGGCCACGCGGCGCTCACGGCACTTGCGGAGCAGGGAGTGCGGCCTGACATCGTCCTGCTCGACGGGCGGCACGACTGGTTGTCGGCGCCGGCCGCCACACTCCTGGACGCGATCGACGATGCAGCCACAAGCGCCGTCCACGTGCCGCGCGTCCTCACCCGCGTCAAAGCCGACCTGTCGTGCCTGTCGGTGGCCGCGGCCAGCGTGCTGGCCAAGGTGGAGCGCGATGCGCGCATGGTGGCGCTGGCGCAGGAGTTCCCCGACTACGGCTGGGACGGCAACAAGGGCTACGGCTCACCCGGACACCAGGTCGCCCTTCGTGAGCGGGGGC
>CAYFLO010000319.1:0-2207 GCA_964343995.1 uncultured Bifidobacteriaceae bacterium | reverse complement strand
GTGCCGGACTCGGTGGCGCGCAGCTGGCCCACCAGGCCGGCGGCGTGCCAGGTCGTTCCTGAGGAGAGCTGCCCCTGTTCGAGCAGGACGACATCGGTCATCCCCAGGGCGGTGAGGTGGTAGGCGACGGAGCACCCGACGATCCCGCCGCCGATGATGACCACCTGGGCACGGTCGGGGAGGCTCACGAGCGTCAGCCTACGGATGCGCGGCGACTCCGGGGGCGACGAAGGCCGACCCGGCTGTCCAGACGGTGCCACCTGCGACGACGTAGGCGCTGCAGTCCTCCGGCACCATCGACAGGCCCGCGGGGCCGGTGACCATGAGTGCCGTGCTGAGCGCGTCCGCCAGGCCTCCGTCACGCGTGAGCACGCTGGCGGAGTCCACCGACGCGGCCGGCTCTCCGGTGACGGGATCCCAGTGGTGGTTTCCACGCTCGTAGCGTGCTGACGTGGCCAGGTGGGCGTCGGTGACGAGCGCGCTGGTGATCACCTGCATCCGATCGCGCGGATCGCTCACTCCGATGCGCCATCCGCCCTGACCGGGCTCGGCCTCGCCACGGCAGGTGACGTCGCCTGCAGCGTTGATGCTGACGTTCTCCAGGCCGTGGTCGAGCAGGATCTCGGCGGCCCGGTCAGCCCCCCAGCCCTTGACGAATCCGCTGGGGTCGAACAGCCCGGGGTCGCGCGCGCTGCCGCCCTGCCAGGGGTCGAACGCACCGCGGGTGAGGAGCGTGGCCGCCGCGCAGGCATCGATGACCTCGCGCACGGGAACGGGGGCGGTGTCGTGCGTGACCCGGGCGCGCCGGATAGCCGTGACCACCGAGTCCTCGCGGTAGGTCGAGAACCAGGCGTCGATGCGCTCGAGTTCTGCCGCCGCGGCCTGGCAGGCCCGATCGACCCGCGCGGGATCGGCCTGGGGATCGCGGATGTCCAGCACGATCACCGTCCCCCACGTGTGCACGTGCTGGACGGTCATGCCAGGCCGGCCTGCTGAAGGGCCGACTGCAGGCTCTGGGCGAAGCCCGACGACGTGTACGACGCTCCGGAGACGCCGCTGATGCTGGCGGACTGCGCGGTGACGGCCTGCTGCTCGAGCTCAGGGATCGCGTACGCGGCGATCTGGGCGGAGTGACCGTCGGTGGCCTGCTGGTTTCCGGTGGCGGAGATCAGCTGGCTGCCCTTGACCACGATCTGGACCTGGACGGGGCCGTAGCGCGTGTCAATGGCGTCGCCGGTGATGGTCTTCTCGGACGGCTCCACGGGGGTGGCAGCGGTCGCAGTGGTGGCGTTCGTTGCCGTTGTCGTGTCGGACGAGGCAGGAAGCGCCGACGAGGCCGCAGCGGTGCCGGTGCCGAACCAGGAGCC
Source organism: uncultured Bifidobacteriaceae bacterium (assembly GCA_964343995.1). Lineage (GTDB taxonomy): Bacteria > Actinomycetota > Actinomycetes > S36-B12 > S36-B12 > JBAWXR01. Next base: position 840 of record CAYFLO010000319.1, on the reverse strand, counting down.
CGGGTGGTAGGCGAGCACAGCGGTCACGCCGGCGAGGGTGCCGGCACCGATGAGCAGGGCGCGTCGCATGGGTTCTCCTAGAACTCGAACAGTTCGTGATGGATGCGGGCGGATGGCACTCCGCAGCGCTGGACCGACTCCAGGACGCTGTCGACGAACCCGGTCGGACCACACACGAACACGTCCGCATCGGCGATATCGGGTGCGGCCTGGCGCAGCTGGCGCGGATTGAGCGGGTACTGGTGGCGCGTGCCGGCGACGACCAGCACGCGGACGCGTCCACCGGAGGCGTCCGCGATCGCGCGGAACTCGTCGGCCATCGGCACCGGCTCGGCGTGCACGCGGTAGATCACCGTCGCGCGCACGTGCGTGGGGAGCTCGTCGAGCAGGGCACGGATCGGCGTGATGCCGACACCCGCACCGATGAGCACGACGTGGTCGGTGTGCCGACGGTCCATGCGGAAGGCGCCGTAGGGACCCTCAAGGAGCACGCGGGTGCCCGGCCGCAGCGCGGTGAGTGCCGACGACTGGTCGCCGAGGTCCTTCACGGTGATGCGCATCGTGGTGTTCGTGGGGGCGGCCGACAGGGAGTACGGGTGCCCCTGCCACCACCAGGCCCGGGTGCCGAAGCGCCAGGTGAACCACTGTCCGCCCTGGGCGCCCAGGCGCGAGAGCGCACGGCCGCGCAGGTGCACGTGCACGGTCTGGTCGTCGACGCGCTCGACACTCGCCACGCGCACGCCGTGGCGCACGGTGCGGGCCAGGGGCACGAGCCCGCGCCACACCAGGATGGCGGCACCGATGACCAGGTACAGGGCGATCCAGTACCCCTCGGCGATC
>CAYFLO010000318.1:1824-2219 GCA_964343995.1 uncultured Bifidobacteriaceae bacterium | reverse complement strand
GTCGGCACCACCAGCGTGGAGAAGTCCGAGGTGCTCTCGCGCCTGCTCAAGCAGAACGGCGTCCCGCACGAGGTGCTCAACGCCAAGCAGCACGAGCGCGAGGCGGCCATCGTCGCCCAGGCTGGGCGCAAGGGCGCCGTCACCGTGGCCACCAACATGGCCGGCCGCGGCACCGACATCATGCTCGGCGGCAACCCGGAGTTCATGGCGGCGGCCGCGCTGTCGCAACAGGGTCTGTCCCCGGTGGAGGATCCCGAAGGCTACGAGGCCGCGTGGCCGGCGGCCCTGCAGAAGGCCAAGGACTCCGTCGCTGCGGAGCACGACGAGGTCACCGAGCTGGGTGGCCTGTATGTGTGCGCCACCGAGCGCCACGAGTCGCGGCGCATCGACAACCA
>CAYFLO010000318.1:0-1814 GCA_964343995.1 uncultured Bifidobacteriaceae bacterium | reverse complement strand
CTCGGGTCGCCAGGGTGATCCCGGCGAGTCGCAGTTCTACCTGTCGCTCGAGGACGACCTCATGCGGCTGTTCAAGTCCGACATGGTCAACTCGTTCCTCCAGCGCATGAATGTGCCGGACGACGTACCGATCGAGGCCAAGATGGTGTCCAACGCCATCAAGTCCGCACAGTCGCAGGTCGAGGCTCAGCACTTCGAGATCCGCAAGGACATCCTGAAGTACGACGACGTCCTCAACCGCCAGCGCCTGGTCATCTACGACGAGCGCCGGCGGGTGCTCGAGGGTGCTGACATCCACGAGCAGGTGCGCGGATTCCTCGACGACGTCGTCAGTGGTTATGTGCGCACGGCCACGTCTGAGGGATACCCGGAGTCCTGGGACCTGGAGCAGCTGTGGACCGCCCTTCGGCAGCTGTACCCCGTGGGCGTCACCATCGCCGAGCTCGAGCAGGCTTCGGGCGGCAGTCGCGCCGGCCTGTCTGCGGACTTCCTGGAGGCCGAGCTCACCGACGACATCCAGGAGGCCTACGACCGTCGCGAGGCTGAGCTGGGCGAGGAGGTCGCGCGCGAGCTCGAGCGCCGGGTGATCCTGTCGGTGCTCGACCGCAAGTGGCGCGAGCACCTGTACGAGATGGACTACCTGCGCGACGGCATCGGCCTGCGGGCGATGGCCCAGCGCGACCCGCTCATTGAGTACCAGCGCGAGGGCTATGACCTCTTCGTGGCGATGATGGACGGCATCAAGGAGGAGTCCGTCGGCTACCTGTTCAACGTCGAGGTGCAGGTGCAGGCTGAGGCCACCGACGAGGTCGACGTGGTCGACCTGCGGGCCACCGATGCCGAGGGCGATCAGGTCGAGGCGGTGGCCGCCGAGGTAGAGCACCACGCGCCCGTCATCATGGCGCCCGGTCTGGAGCCCATGCGCCGCGACCACCTGGAGTACACCGCGCCCAGCGAGACCGGCGAGGTCGTGCACGACTCCAGCGACGCGGGCGGAAGCGCGCCTCTGGCGGTCGACCCGAATGCCTCACGTGCGGAGCGTCGTCGCGCCGAGCGCGAGAATCGCAAGCGTCAGCGCTGATCAGGCGGAGGGAAGGACGACGACCTTGTCGCCGACCTTCAGGAAGCTGTAGACCGCCGCGGCGGCATCGGGGGCCAGGCGCACGCAGCCCCCGCGGGCGATGGCCAGGCCCAGGGCGTTTGTGGAATGCATCGGCGTGCCATTGGAGTAGACCGGGATCTCGTGGAAGCCGATCGGGCTGCGGGTATCGGGCCCGTAGGTGAAGCGGGCCATGTGCTTGAAGGTGACCTTGGAATTGGGGTTGTAGGCCACGGGGGACTTGGAGAACACGTGGTAGATGCCCGGCGCCGGACGATCGAAGCGTCCGACCACGGGGTAGCGCGCGACCAGCTTGTCCTGCGCATCGACGAGCCACACCGTCATATAGGCCTTGGAGTACACCGCGCGCTTGCCGTGCTGGCCGTCAGGCGGAAGCAGCGGCACGTTGCGCGACTTGCTCGAGCGGGTGGCGGCCTTGGGCGTGCCGGCCGCGACGGGAAGGGTGGCGACCTCGGCGGCTGAGGTGATGGGGATGTTGCGCGCGGTGGTCTCGTCATTGGGCGCCAGCGTGCGCACGGTGACGCCACCGATGGTGGCGACGCCGAGGTTGCCGTCGTGAGCGTTGGGGTCGTTGGCCGGCAGTGGGCGATTCTTCACGGGGGCGACAGCGCCGCTCAGCGTCACGGGCACCGACGACGATGCTGACGCTGACTGCGTGGCCGAAGCGTTCGGTGATGCCCCGGTCTGCGGTGCC
>CAYFLO010000317.1:0-2225 GCA_964343995.1 uncultured Bifidobacteriaceae bacterium | reverse complement strand
TTCCGCCCACCTGGTTCTGCTTGCCGTGCGTTGTGGCGTCGGCGGCGGCCGCCGCGGCGCCCAGATTGCCGATCACCTGGATGGTCGAGGGGCTGAGCACCGCGGAGTCCAGGAGTGCGGAGATCTGGTCGCTGCGTGAGCCGAGGTCCTTCAGCAGACCCAGGGCCGAGCCGAGTCCCCGCTCGTCACCCGCACCCTCGCTGCGCATCTGCCGCACGAGCTCATTGATGTTGTCGGTGATCTCCGGACCCCGCTGGAGCAGCCCGCTTCCCATGGCGGCGAGGGCAGCCAGGGTGGGCGCGTTGGCGACGATGACGGCCAGGGACTGGCGGACCTCCGGGTCCGCGAGCATGGCGTCGAGGGCGTCGGTGGGCACGGACGTGGTCATGGGCATCTCCCAAGGGGCGAGGATGCGGCGACGCTAGCCCAAGTGACCCCCGTCACGGGGCATTTTTATGGGGACATACGTGCCGGCACATCCCACGCTCAGGAGGGGCGTACGGGGGCCGAGTACGCAAGTATCACTGCGCCTCTCCTGCCACACCGGAGGCGCGGACGTCACCTCTATATAGGGGTGACGCTGGCGCGCGCCTAGACCAGTTCGACGGCCAGGGTGCTGAAGTCCGGCCGCAGCGGCATCCCCGACCTGCCACGGGCGTCGTTCTTGACCGCGAGCATCTGGTGGAGCTCGATGTTGTTGATGTCGAAGCCCATGCGCGACGCGGCCATGTAGAGCCGCCACACGCGGGCGGTGCCCAGGCCCGCCTCGGCCACCGCCTCGTCCCAGTGCTCCTCGAGGTTGTCGCACCAGTGCTTCAGGGTCAGCGCGTAGTGCTCGCGCAGGTTCTCCTCGTGGCGGATCTCGAAGCCGGCATTGTTGAAGGCGCTCATGATGTGGCCGGGCCCCGAGAGCTCGCCGTCGGGGAAGACGTAGCGGTTGATGAAGGAGTTGGTGTAGCTCGCCCGCTCGGCGTCATCCGCCCGAGTGATGGTGTGGTTGAGCATGCGCCCCTGCGGCCGCAGCTTGCTGTAGGCGAAGGCGAAGTAGGCGGGGTAGTTGTCGCGGCCGATGTGCTCGGTGAGCCCGATCGAGGAGATCGCGTCGAAGTCAGTCTCCTTGACGTCGCGATAGTCACTGAAGCGCACCTCGGCGCGGTCGGACAGCCCCTCGGCCGCGATCCGCTGCTGGGCGAACAGGGCCTGCTGCTCGCTGAGCGTGGCGCCGATGGCGGTGACCCCGTAGTGCTTGACGGCGTGCAGGACCATGCCGCCCCAGCCGCAGCCGATATCCAGCAGGCGCATGCCCGGCTGGAGGCCGAGCTTGCGGCACACCAGGTCGAACTTGGTCGCCTGTGCGACCTCCAGGCTCGCGTCGGCGTCCGGAAACACCGCGCAGGTGTAGGCCATCGAGGGTCCCAGCACCCAGGAGTAGAACAGGTTGCTCACGTCGTAGTGGTGGTGGATCGCCTCGGCATCGCGTCGCTTGGAGTGCCGATCGCCCTTCAGGGTGCGCTCCTGGGGCGGCGGCGCGGGGCGCTTGAGCGCCTTGCCCGCGAACATCCGGGCCAGTCGGAGCTTGTCGCCGGTGGTCAGGTGGTCCATGGGCATGGGGTACAGGCGGGTCATCGCGTCGTAGGCGCTACCGATGATCTCCAGGTCGCCCGTGACGTAGGCGCGGGCCAGGCCCAACTGGTTGGGGGAGGAGGCCAGGTACTCCACGGCGCGGGGCGTGCGCACGTCGAGGGTCACCACGGCATCGGCGGGACCGGCGCTGGAGCCGTCATAGGCACGAAAGCCCACCCCGCGATCGGCAGGGACGATGAGCTCGAATGCCTGCGCCAGAGTCATGGCCATGGTCGTGCCTCCTTGCGGCCGCTACTGGCGCTCGACGACCTTCTCGTAGAGCCCGCGCAGGCGACCCTGAGGATCGTAGGCGGTCTTGAGGCGGGCGTACTCCTGCCCCCCGTAGATCGACCAGAAGGTCTCCCGGTCGTAGAAGGCGGTGGAGTACAGCGACTTTCGGCCGTCGAGGGCGGTCACGACCTCCTCGATCCGGCGGTTGACCCGGCCGGCGGCGGGGTCCTCGCCGGGGGCCAGGGCGACGGTCGACCAGAAGCCCACGTTGACGTAGAGGGTCTGCGGGTCGAACTCATACAGCGGCCAGCGGGCGTCGGGATCGCGCTGCTGCAGCGGGCACACCCAGACCGGCTCGATGCCGACCTCGC
>CAYFLO010000316.1:0-2248 GCA_964343995.1 uncultured Bifidobacteriaceae bacterium | reverse complement strand
CGGCACTCCACACATGCACGTGCCCGTCGGTGACCAGTGATGCCAGCGCAGGAATGAGGCGGGGGAGCTCAGCGGGCAGCCGCGTCGCCGTGGCGGCCAGGCGCGCGAGTCCGTCGGACGTGGGTGAGGTGATTGCGCGGGCAAAGTCGAAGCCACTCGCCGAGACCGCCTTCACGATGTCCATGCCGGCGGAGTCGCGCGCTCGCGGGCTGGTCGATGTATTCGTCCACCATGAAGATGCGGGCAATGGAGTCCGCGTCGACCGTGCGACCGTTGACCGTGACCGGGCCGGTGATGCGCATGAGGGTGGAGACGGCCGTCGGGTCGACCGCGATCACCCCGTCGACCGGAATCCCCATCTGCGCCATCCCGTCGCGTGCGAGCGCGGCCGTGACGGGGAAGTCGGGGGTGACGTTGACGCTGCTCCACTCCATGAGTGCAGGGCCCCAGAAGCCGAGCTGGTCGGGGTCGAGGTTGGTGGGCGGGATGGAGTAGTGCTCCAGGTCGGCGCTCGTGCCGGTGGCGGTCACGGTGGGTCGTCCGTGGTCAATATTCACCACGACGTAGCCGCCGATGAGACCGCCGCCTCCACGTGCCTCGGCGGGGTTCTGCAGCAGGACCAGCCACGAGCGCGGCTGGGTGAAACCCAGGGCTGAGGCGACGGCGTCTCGCGTGCGCTGTGCCTGCGGGGTGGAGAGGGCGATGGTGGTGGCGGCGACGATCAACGCGACCAGGACTGCGGCAGCCGCCACGACGATGCCAACGATGCCTGCCGTGGTGAGTCCGGTGCGCGGTGTGCGGCGCTGTGTCGTGGTCGTCGGCTCGGGATTCTCCGGCGGGGCGGCGGTCACAGCCGCGGGATGATCCGGTGGAGCAGATCGCCCATACGGGTGGCGGCGGCTCGTCCGGCCTCCAGCACCTCCTCGTGATTGAGCGGAGCGCCGGTCATGCCCGCCGCGAGGTTGGTCACCAGTGAGAGGCCCAGGATCTCCAGTCCGAGCGACCGCGCCACGATCGCCTCGAGCGCCGTGCTCATCCCCACCAGCGTGCCGCCGATCGTGCGCACCATGGTGATCTCGGCGGGCGTCTCGTACATCGGACCGGGGAACTGCGCATAGACCCCTTCGGCAAGGCTGGGCTCGATCTCGCGGCACAGGTCACGCAGCCGGCGGGAGTACAGGTCGGTGAGGTCGACGAATTGAGCGCCGTGCAGCGGTGACGTGCCGGTGAGGTTGATGTGGTCGCGGATGAGGACGGGTGTGCCGGGCGTCCACGAGGGGTCAAGGCCGCCGCAGCCGTTGGTGAGGACGACGACGCGGCAGCCGAGCGCGGCGGCGGTGCGCATCGCGTGGGTGACGGCGTCGACACCGCGCTCCTCGTACAGATGGGTGCGCCCGAGGAAGACCAACACCTTGCGGCCCTCGCAGTCGACGGCGCGCACCTTGCCGGCGTGTCCCTCGACGGCTGGCGGAGCGAAGTGCGGCAGGTCAGTGACGCTGCACTCGGCCAGGGTCGGCCCGATGCGGTCGACGGCCGGAACCCAGCCCGAACCCAGGACGACGGCGACGTCGTAGGGCCCCGCACCCAGGAGGCGCTCAACGGCGAAGGCGGACTCGCGTGCGCGCTCGCGCGCCTGGACCTCGGTGTCGGACAGCTGCATGGAGTGACGGTACCTCGTGGTCACGGCGTCCGTGCGCGGCGACGAAAGGCCGTAGGCGGCGGCGAACTTCGGTGGGTGGCGGCGAACTGCCGTGGGCTTGCCGGCCCGCGGGCCTGCCTGCTGACGAAGTCGGCTAGCCGCTGCCGGGTGCAGTGGGTTCCGGCGGCACGACGAAGACGCGCCCCTGCGGTGAGATCCAGGAGGTGCTTCCGTCGGGATGGCGTGTGGGCTCCCACCCGCCGTGGGTCTTGAGCTGGTGGTGGCGCGGGCACAGGAGGTGAAGGTTGTCTGGCGAGGTGGTGCCGTCGTCGTCCCACGGGACGATGTGGTCGACCTGGCAACGCTTGGCGGGCTGGCGGCAGCCGGGAAATCGGCAGGTGCGATCGCGAGCGGCGAGGAAGTCACGCAGGCGGTCGGGGATGGCGTAGGTGCTGCGACCGAGGTCGAGCAGGGCGCCGGTGAGTGGTTCGGTGACCAGGCGGCGCAGGGTGAGGCTGACGTCGGGGTCGGCCAGCAGGTCGCGCAGAACTGCCGGGGCCACGGCGACGCGATGGGCGAGAAGCGCCACGTGCTCCGCGGCGATCTGCT
>CAYFLO010000315.1:0-2259 GCA_964343995.1 uncultured Bifidobacteriaceae bacterium | reverse complement strand
CGATCCGGCGATCCCAGAAGTCCAGGATCACCTGCTCCAGCTGTGCCTCGGGCATCTGCCCGTGCGCCACGGCGATGCGGGCCTCGGGCACGAGGTCGCCCAGCCGTGCCGCCACCCGGTCGATCGACTCCACGCGGTTGTGCACGAAGAAGACCTGGCCCTCGCGCATGAGCTCACGGTGGATGGCCGCGGCGATCTGGCGGTCGTCGTACGGGCCGACGAAGGTGAGCACCGGATGACGCTCCTCCGGCGGGGTCTGGATCACCGACATCTCCCGGATCCCGGTGACGGCCATCTCCAGGGTGCGCGGGATCGGGGTGGCGCTCATCGCCAGCACGTCGACATTGGTGCGCAGGGCTTTCAGGTGCTCCTTGTGCTCCACGCCGAAGCGCTGCTCCTCGTCGACGATGATCAGGCCGAGGTCCTTGAAGCGCATCTGCGACGTGAGCAGGCGGTGGGTACCGATGACGACGTCGACCGAGCCGTCGGCCACGCCCGCCATGACCTCCTTGGCCTCCTTCTCTGAGCTGAAGCGGCTCAGCGCCGCGACCTTGATGGGGAAGGACGCGTAGCGCTCGGAGAAGGTGGAGGCGTGCTGCTGCACGAGCAGCGTGGTGGGCACGAGCACGGCCACCTGCTTGCCGTCCTGCACCGCCTTGAAGGCGGCGCGCACGGCGATCTCGGTCTTGCCGTAGCCGACGTCGCCGCAGATGAGCCGGTCCATCGGCACGCTGCGCTGCATATCGGCCTTGACCTCGTCGATGCAGGCGAGCTGGTCGGGGGTCTCGACATAGGCAAACGCGTCTTCCAGGTCGCGCTGCCACGGGGTGTCGGGCCCGAAGGCGTGACCGGCGCTCGCCTGGCGCGCGGCGTACAGGCGCACGAGCTCCTGCGCGATCTGGCGCACGGCCTTGCGGGCGCGGCCCTTGGCCTTCTGCCAGTCCGCACCGCCGAGACGGTGCACGGCCGGGGCCTCGCCGCCGACGTAGCGCGTGACGAGGTCGAGCTGGTCCATCGGCACGAACAGCCGATCCGCCGGCTGGCCGCGCTTGCTGGCGGCGTACTCCAGGACGAGGTACTCGCGGTCGGCGCCCCCCACCTGGCGGCGCACCATGTCGACATAGCGCCCGACGCCGTGCTGCTCGTGCACGACGTAGTCGCCGGGGGCGAGACTGAGCGGGTCGATCGCGCGCCGCCGCCGCGAGGGCAGGCGGCGCATGTCGCGCGTGGATGCCTTCTGCCCGACGAGGTCGGCCTCGGTGACGACGACGAGGGTGTCGAGGTCGACGCCGTGCTGCAGGCGCCCGCGGGTGACGGTGACCAGGCCCGGTGCCGGTGGGTCGACGAGGTCGGCGACCTCCGTGACGGCGATACCGGCTCCGGCGACCTCCTCCACCAGGCGCTCCACCGACCCGTGCCCCTCGGCCAGCACGAGCACCGCGGCGCCGCCGGCAGTCCACTCGCGCAAGTCGGCCAGGGCCGTGGCCGCGTCACCGCGGTAGGCCGGCACATCGTGGGCGGTGATGCGGATCGTGCCGGCATGCGCCGTTGCATCGTCGAGCTCAGCGTCGGAGACCAGCGGTGTGATGTCCCACCATGCGTCGCCGCGCGCACGCGCGATGTCGCGCAGTTCGTCCAGCGTGCGGTAGCCCGCGCCGGACAGGTCGATCGGGATGGCATTGCCCACGGTGGCGTTGTGCCACGAGGCGGCCAGGAACTCCTGGGCGGTGCGCACGATGTCGTGGGCGCGCGACCGCACCCGCTCGGGCTCAACGAGCACGATGGTCGCGGTGGTCGGCAGCAGCTCAAGCGTTGTCGTCATGCCGTCGGCAAGCACCGGGGCGAGCGACTCCATGCCCTCCACCGCGATGCCCTGGGCCAGCTGCTCGCACATCTGCGCCAGGTGCGGCTGCGCGTGGCCGAGCGCGCGGGCGCGCTCCTGCACGGCCGGGGTGAGGAGCAGTTCGCGCACCGCCGGGGCGAGGAGCTCGTCGGCGCCCTCCAGTGACCGCTGGTCGGCCACCGAGAACGAGCGCACCTCCTCCACGGTGTCTCCCCAGTACTCCACGCGCACCGGGTGCTCCAGCGTGGGCGGGAACACGTCGAGGATGCCGCCGCGCACGGCCACCTGTCCGCGTCGCTCCACCAGATCGGTGCGCTCATAGCCGAGCTCCACCAGTCGCGCCACCGCATCGGCCAGTGGCGCCTCGTCGCCCGCACGCAGGCGCACCGGGGCCACATCGGCCAGGCCGCTGACGA
>CAYFLO010000314.1:0-2282 GCA_964343995.1 uncultured Bifidobacteriaceae bacterium | reverse complement strand
CCGAACACCCGCCACACGCCCCAGAAGCCGAACACGCAGCCGGCGGTCATCGCCAGCACCGTCCACGCCCACAGCGCGCGATCGGTGCACCACAGTCGGTGTGCTTCGCGGGCGAAGCCGGAGAAAGTGGTGAAGGCGCCGCAGAATCCGCCAAGGAGCACCAGGCGCAGGCTGCCGGTGGTGAGCGCCACGATCGCGCCCGCCGCCGCACTGCCCAGCACGTTGACGACGAGCAGGCCCCAGGGAATGTGGCGAAGGCGGGTACGGCGCGCCAGGCGCGTCACGGACACTTCAAGCTCGGCGCGCGCCACCGCGCCGATGCCCGCCAGGGCAAGAGCCAGAACCGCGATCACGTTGCGCTCCGGGGCCGCGCGAGCCGCTGACCCAGCGAATAGGCGAGCAGGCCACCGGCGAGGGTGGCGGCGACGTAGACCAGGGCGGTCACGACCTCGCCCGCGTCGAGCAGGGTCGCGCTCTCGTAGGCGAAGGCCGAGAAGGTGGTGAAGCCGCCGAGCACCCCGGTGAGGAGGAAGGGCCGCAGCAGCGGCCGGGTGTCGACGATGACGGCCGCGAGCACGCCCATGGCCAGGGAGCCCACGATGTTGACCAGGAGCGTGGCCCACGGCCAGCCCCCCGTCCACGGCAGGGCGAGGGCCAGGAGCATGCGCGCGGCGGACCCCAGGATCCCGCCAGCGGCGATGACGGCCAGTCGCATGGGAGGCGACGGTAGTGGCGGATTGGACGGGGCCGCCGGGACCGGGCACACTTAGCACTCGACACCGCCGAGTGCCAGACCGGCCCGGCGCCGTCCGTCAAGGAGAGCCATGCCCACGTACGAGTACGCGTGCAGCGACTGCGGAGCGCAGCACGAGATCGTGCAGAAGATGACCGACCCCACGCTCACGACCTGCCCGGCGTGCGGCAAGGAGGCCCTGCGCAAGCAGTTCTCCGGCGTCGGCGTCGTCTTCAAGGGCTCGGGCTTCTACCGCACCGACTCGCGCGGCAAGACCGGCGACTCTGGCTCGTCGACGTCGTCGTCCTCGTCCTCCACGTCCTCCTCGAGTGCGTCATCGGACTCGTCCAGCTCCTCCAGCACCTCGTCGAGCACGTCGTCCAGCACGTCGTCGTCGAGCACGTCGAGCGCACCCGCGAAGGCCAGCTCGGCGTCCTAACTGCTGGGGCCGCCACGCGGCGCCCGGCCTGTGGACGACGAATGGACGTCGGCTTCGCATCGACCTACCGTCCGCGCCATGCGCGTCCTTGACGGTCCCCTCCACGCCGTGCGGGCGTTCGTGCGTCGTCGTCGCCGCATCGTCGCGGCCTGCTGCGCCGCGCTGGCGGTGCTCCTGCTGGCCGGTTCGCGCGGCACGTCCGCGCCCGACACCCCCAGCAATCCGCGTCCGCACTCCGGGCGCTCGGCCGTGCCGCTTCAGCTCACTGCTGCCGGCCTCCAGTCGGGTGACCGCATCGACCTCGTGCTGGTCGGCGACACCGCCCCAGCCCGCATCGTCGCGCGTGACGCCCGGGTGCTGCAGGTCAGCGGATCGGGATTCACCTCATCGAGTGCGGCCTCGGTGTTCGTGGAGGTCGACGATGCCGATGCCCTCACCGTCGTCGCCGCCTCGGGGCAGCTCGTGCCGATCGTGCGCGGCACCTGACCCAGCACTACCCGTGGATGGCCTGCACGATCGCCAGCAGGATCGGCGCCACCACGAGGGCGGGGAGCAGGTCGGCCACCGGCACGTCCTTGATGCGCAGCATGCGCAGGGCCACTCCGATGAGGATGAGACCACCGGTGACGCCGATGATGGTGATCGACGCATCGGGCAGCACCTGCCCGGCGAAGAAGCCCACGAGGGTGAACAGGCCCTGCACGATTCCCACGCTCAGCGCCGAGAGCGCCACGCCCCAGCCCAGCGCCGCCGCGAAGGCAAGCGACGCGAAGAGGTCGAGTGACGACTTCAGCACCAGCTGATTGATGCCGTGGCCCAGGCCGTCGCTGATCGAGCCCAGGATGGCCAGCGGGCCGATGGCGAAGAGCAGTGAGGAGTCGACGAACCCCTCGACGAATCGCGCCCGCGCCGCACTTCCCTTCGCGCGGCCGAACCGCCGCTGAACCCAGGCCCCGAACTGCTCCAGGCGCGCCTCCAGGCGCAGCAGCGAGCCGATGATTCCACCGATGAGCACGGCGCCGAGCACGATGAGCACGGGCGCTGCTGACCCGACGGCCTGCGTGAGCGAGTCCTTGGTGATGTCGACCAGCGAGAGTCCCGCGACCAGGA
>CAYFLO010000313.1:0-2290 GCA_964343995.1 uncultured Bifidobacteriaceae bacterium | reverse complement strand
TTCGAGGCCACCCAGCACCTCATCGGCAACATCTCGATCACCTTCACCGGCGAGAACACGGCCGATGCCGTGAGCTACGTGCGCGCGTGGCATCGATTCATCGACACCAGCAAGCCGGACATGGTCCTGTGGGGGGAGTACCACGACCGCTGGGAGCGCATCGACGGCACATGGCGCATCCGCGAGCGGCGCGTGAAGGAGGCCGGCATCGAGCCGCGCCGCGACGGCGGCGTGCCCAACCCGCGCCGTGCCAAGGCCTGACGCACCCTCGACGTTCCGATCCGAAGGAGCACCGCATGAGCGACCGCGACGAGATCGCCAACGTGCTGGCCCGCGTGGCCATCACCCAGGACGACCACGACTGGGAAGGCCACGCCCGCTGCTTCGCCCCCGATGTGCACTACGTGCACCCCAAGGGCGAGATCGTCGGTGTGGAGCACGTCGTGGAGCGCGCCCGAAAGGCCCTGACGCCGCTGGATGCCAGCCAGCACCTTCTGGGCACGATCGTCATCGAGGTCGACGGCGACGCCGCCACCTCGAGCACCTACTTCATCGCCCAGCACGTGCGCGCGGCCGCACCCGGTGGCTCGACCTTCTGGATCGCCGGCACCTACCGCGACGCCTGGGCCAAGCGCGACGGCGCCTGGATCATCGTCGAGCGCCGGCAGACCTACTCCTGGCGCGACGGCAACCCCGACGTCATCGTCCGCTGACGCGACCGCGACCCGTGGTGAGCGCAGATGGATTCCCGGCGCATACTGGAGGGGTGAGCAGGAGCGTCGGCCGGTTGACCTTCGTGGTCCTGGTGTCCCTGCTCGTCGCCGTCGGCGTCCTGGTGATGCATCAGGGAGCCGCCCCCGCGCACGCGTCCGCCGTGCACGGCTCCCTCGGGATGGTGACCGCCTCCGCCTCGCTGCACTCCACTGGCGACATGGACTCAGGATCAGCCGCCCACCACGACTGCACAGGCGACATGGGTGACAGCGCCTCCCGCCCGTGCTGCTCCGGGTCGTCCCCCTGCGCTGCCGTGGTGGAGACGTTCCGTCTGCCGACCCCGTCAGCTGCGGTGTGGGCGCCGCGGGGAGAACGCGTGACCGTGAGTCGCACGGCTGAGACGAGCCCCGGCGGGGTGCGCGGCGACCCACCTGACCTGACGGTTCTGTCGGTATCGCGCACGTGACGGCTCGGCCCTGTGCCGATGCCGTCCGTCCCGCCTACCCTCGAAGGAACTTCCATGTCCCGTGTTCGACTTGTCCTCGCAGTTGCCGCATCGTCCACCGCGCTCCTCCTTGCCGGATGTGCCTCCGGCTCCTCTGCGGTCGACTCGACTCCTGCCGCTGGCGGCGGATCGATCCCCGTCGCCAGCGCTCCCGCCTCCGATGGTGCCCTGCCCGAGCTGTCGAGCTCGGCCGGCGCCCTGTCGGTGACCCTCACCGCAGCTGAGTCGCAGGTGCCGTACAACGGATCCACGCGCTGGGCCATGACCTACAACGGCCAGGTGTCCGGGCCGACGTTGCGGGTGCGCGCGGGAGACACGCTGCGGATCACGCTGGTGAACCACCTCGACCAGCCCACGAGCCTGCACACCCACGGCCTGCACGTCTCCCCTGAGCAGGACGATCCGTTCACGATGGTCGAGCCGGGGCAGTCGCGGACCTACGAGTACACGATCCCGAAAGACCAGCAGGCGGGCACGTTCTGGTACCACCCGCATGTGCACACGACGACGGCCGAGCAGGTGGCCTCTGGACTCTCCGGCGCCATCATCGTGGAGAACGCCACCGATGACGCTCTCGCTCGTGTGACCACCGACCGCACGCTGGTCATCAACGATCCTCCGCTGGTGCAGTCGAACCCCTGGCGTGACTCACGCGGTGCTTCGTCAGCCGCACCTGACCACGGCTCGATGATGGGCGACAGCTCTGGCGGGGGAATGGACTCGATGATGGGGATGGACGGCTCGGGCGTCGACATGATGACCGCGATGGTGGGGCGCACCGGTCCGCGTCTGCTGACCAATGGTCGCGACGGAGTGGCCCTGACCGGCTCGAGTGGCCGGCTCGAGCGCACTCACATCGTCAACGCGACCGCATCCACGACGCTGACCCTGACCTACAGCGGGGCGCGCATGGTTGAGCTCGCGACCACGGGCGGACGGTTGCCACGCCCGCAGGACGCTGCGGCCATCACGCTGGCGCCCGGTGAGCGCACCGAGGTGGTGCTCGTCCCGTCCGCTCAGGGCGGGAAGCTGATGGCCCAGCGTCACTCGAATGAGGGAGCAGCCGGGCCC
>CAYFLO010000312.1:0-2315 GCA_964343995.1 uncultured Bifidobacteriaceae bacterium | reverse complement strand
TGTTCCAGAGCTACGCGCTGTTCCCGCACATGAGCGTGGAGCGCAATGTGGCGTACGGCCTGGAACAGGAGAAGGTCGGCAAGGACGAGATCCGCGCGCGCGTCGCCGAGGTGCTGGCCACCGTGGGGCTCACCGACAAGGCCTCCGCGCGCCCCGCGCAGTTGTCCGGCGGCCAGCGCCAGCGCGTCGCCCTGGCCCGCGCGATCGTCAAGCGCCCGCGCCTGCTGCTGCTCGACGAGCCGCTGAGCGCCCTGGACCGCAAGGTGCGCGCGGAGATGCAACTGGAGCTCAAGCGGCTGCAGCACGAGTTCGGCATCACCTTCGTCGTCGTCACGCACGACCAGGAGGAGGCGATGAGCATGGCCGACCGCATCGCGGTCATGCACGACGGCCGGGTGCAGCAGGTCGACACCCCCATCGACCTCTACGCGCGCCCCGCCAACGCCTTCGTGGCCGGCTTCATCGGCACGAGCACGATGCTGCCCGGCACGATCACCGCCGACGGCCTCACCCTCGCCGACGGCACGCGGCTGCCTGCACTCAACCCCGCAGGGCTCTCCGGACGCGGGCTGCTCATGCTGCGCCCGGAGGACATCCGCCCGGTGCCGGCCGCCGAGGGCATCGTGCGCGGCACCGTGATCGAGGCGCACTTCTACGGCGGCTCCTCGCTCACCAGCGTGCGCATCCCCGGCTTCGACGGCATCGTCACGATCGCCCAGCAGGGCGCCTCAGACTTCCGGGTGGGGCAGGAGACCGGCTTGACGTGGGATCCCCAGCGCGCCGTGCTGCTGCCCGCGGACTGAAGTTGGGCCTCATGGTTTCGACGTTGGATCATCCAGCCGACCGCCGCGTGATGTCCCGTCGTGACAGGACACCAAACCCCTAGAGTGCCCGGGTGCGCCGCCTGACCACCGCCCTGCGCTGCCTGGGCGCCGGCCTCCTGCTCGCGACAGCCGGCAGCGTGCTCACGGCGCCATCAAGTGCCGCGAACGGCTGCATCACGCCCGCGGCAGGGTCAGCGGGAGATCCCTTTCTCATCATCACGCCAGCAAACCTGGTCTGCCTGATGAACAACGGCTCCTACTACTGGCACCACGGCTACTACTTCCGACAGACCGCCGACATCGACCTCACCGGGCAGGCACAGACACCGATTGGCGATGCTTCGATTGCGGCAGATTCCTTCACGGGGTCGTACGACGGACAGGGCCACCGGATCTCGGGCCTGTCGATCACGGGCGCGGCCGGAAAATCGGCCGGACTGTTCGGCGACACCGACGGTGGCGGAACGATTTCCAACCTCCGCATCAGCGGGAGCGTCACGGGCGAGGACTTCGTCGGTGGCCTCATCGGTTGGTCCCATGCCACGACGGTCACGTCAGTGGTTGCTGATGTCGCGGTGTCGGCCACTGTCGGCGGAAATGGCGTTGGTGGCCTGATCGGCAAGACAGTCCATTCCACGGTGTCCACGAGTGCAGCGCTCGGCAGTGTGACCGGAGGGACGCATGGCATCGCCGGCGGACTCGTCGGTTTCGTCGACTGCACCGCCCCGGTTTCCACGGTGTCGAAGAGCTATGCCAGCGGGAACGTGACGGGCCTCGACAAGGCCGGCGGTCTCTTCGGTGACCTAGAGGCCACCGGCTGCTCCTTCAGCGATCTGTATGCAAGCGGGTCGACTACGTCACTTGGCGTGTCCGGATTCACGCAGACGGGGCTCGCCGGATCCGTGCTCGGAATCAATGCATCAACCGGGAGCCCCACCACCAACACCGGCACGCGCATTTACGGGCGCGGCGCGGTGTCTGGCGCCACCGCCGGCGGCTTCCAGGGTGGCACGTACTCGAGCAACCCCGAGGCGAACTGGAGTGCGTCGTTCTGGGACACCCAGTCCACCGGAGTGGCGACGGCCAAGGCGTCCGGCTCGCTCGCCGGCGTCTCGGGTCAGACCACGGCAGCGATGACCTCGATCGACACATTCGCCAATGCCGGGTGGAGCATCGTCAGTGGCTGGACCGCATCGAGCACCACCTGGGGTATCTGTCCGCAGGTCAACGCGGGCTATCCCTTCCTGCAGGCGTTCTACACCTCCGACCCGTGCGTCGACTCCACGCCACCGCCGTGGCAGCAGGCCTACGCGCGCGCCGCAATCGACACCTGTGCCCCCGGGTGGAATCCCAGCTGGGAGCAGTGGCCCAACCGCGGCACCGGCGGCTTCACCTGCACGCGCACGCTGGTCTACAGCACCAGCACGGGCACGTGGGTCGCTCGACGGCTCACCGGCCTGCCCGCCTGAACGAGTCGCTCAGGCGCTGATG
>CAYFLO010000311.1:0-2349 GCA_964343995.1 uncultured Bifidobacteriaceae bacterium | reverse complement strand
CTCCAGGTCCTCGTGACGGCACAGGGCGCCGATGCGCAGGGTGCCGTCGGCGTCGATGCGGTGGTAGTCCAGGCCGGGGATGCCGTTGATGTCGATGAGGCGCTCCGGCGACGCGAAGCGCAGCTTGAGCATGGGGATGAGGCTCTGGCCGCCGGCCAGGATCTTGGCCTCGCCGCCACCGGCGTTCAGCAGCGCGATGGCATCCCCCAGGCTGGTGGGGGCGTCATAGGCGAAACGGTTGGGGTACATGGATTCCTCTCGAGTGCCTTAGGAGCGCGGGTCGCGCACGGCGACGGGCATGGAGTCGGCGTCGGGATCGGGGCGGGGCTCCTGGTGCGGCGGCCACGGACCCTGAACCGGCTGCCCGGCGACCTTGAGGAACTCCGTGAACTGGGGCCAGGCCCAGACCGTGGGGCTCTTGCCAGTCTTGGGCGAGTTCTCGATCAGCGCGTAGAGGCGGGGGCTGCCCTTCTCGTGCCCGGTGGACTCCACAGCCATGGACGACCTCTTTTTCGCCGGGTGGGCCAAGGCCCACGGTCAGGAGGGTGGGCAGATGCGACGTGAGTCACAGTGCCCAGTGGCGTGAACGTACTCCGCGCCAGAGGTTGCGCAACTCGAAATGGACGGACCGGTCTCCCCCGCCCGTCCGGTCCGCCTGTTCGACCCTCGAGGGCAGTCTGCCCCGCGGGGCAATGGGCGCCGCCGGCTACAGCCGGGCCACAGCAATGATCTGGGCGACGATGGACACGGCGATCTCCGCCGGCCCCTGAGACCCGATCGCCAAGCCGGCCGGGCCGTTGACTCGCGACAGGTCGGTGACGTCGCGGTAGGCCAGCCAGTCGGCGCGAGCCTGCTGCATGGCCTCCGATCCCAGCGCGCCGATGTAGCCGGCGTCGCTGTCGAGGGCGGCCATGAGGCAGCGACTGGACGGCTCGACGTCGTGGCCCATGACGACGATGGCATCGAGCCAGGAGAGCGCCGCCGCGAGGCCGGCGACCACGTCGGGCCGGGTCTCGGCTGTGGCCTTCCAGCCCAGCAGCCGCGCCTGGGCCACGAGCGCGTCAGCAATGGGACCGCGCCCGGCGACCACGAGGTGCCGCACGGGCGCCAAGACGGTGATGACGGACGCTTCATCGATAGCGGCCGCGGGCCGGTTGGCAGCCACGAGCTCGGCGGCCTTCCCCTGGGCCTGGTCGCCCGACGTGGCCTCGATGCCGGCCACCACGTCGCCGTCGAGGGTGGCGGTGATGGCGACCGCCTCGCGCTGGAGCAGCTGCGGCCACAGCGCGGCCGGGAACTGCGCGACAGGAACGACGAGGAACTGCACCGCGGTGCCTTCGGCCAGGCCACACTGCGGGGCCTCAATCGCGGTGACCTCGTGGCGGACGAGGCGCCCCTCGGGCAGCTGGCGGGCGGCCACGTCGGCCAGAAACCCGTCGAACGCGCCACCGGCAAGCGTGCCCAGGCGTCCGCCGCCGGGGGTGAAGGCCAGGGCCTCGTCGGAGACGGAGGGCTCGATCATCCACGCGACGTCGGCGCGGGTTCCGGACCGCGCGCACGCGGCGACGCTCAGGGCGATGTCGTACACGGCGCGAGTGTAGGTCGGGTCGAGACAGTCGGCGCGCGGTGTGGAGACCGGCGGACTATTCCCACTCAATCGTGCCCGGTGGCTTGCTCGTCACGTCGAGCACCACGCGGTTGACGTCGCGCACCTCGTTGGTGATGCGCGTGGAGATGCGCGCGAGCAGGTCGTACGGCAGCCGCGACCAGTCAGCGGTCATCGCGTCCTCACTCGACACCGGTCGCAGCACGATCGGGTGGCCGTAGGTGCGACCGTCGCCCTGCACACCCACGGAGCGCACATCGGCCAGCAGGACTACAGGGAACTGCCAGACATCTCGGTCCAGGCCCGAGGCGGTGAGCTCCTCGCGCGCGATCGCATCGGCCCGGCGCAGGATCTCCAGCCGGTCCGCCGACACCGCGCCGACGATGCGGATGGCCAGGCCCGGCCCCGGGAACGGGTGCCGCCACACGATCTCCGGCGGGAGACCGAGGTCCAGACCCACCTGGCGCACCTCGTCCTTGAACAGCGTGCGTAGCGGCTCGACGAGCTCGAACTGCAGGTCCTCCGGCAGACCACCCACGTTGTGGTGGCTCTTGATGTTGGCCGTGCCCGTGCCGCCGCCGGACTCCACGACATCGGGATACAGCGTGCCCTGCACCAGGAAGCGCACCTGCTCGTCGCGGGCGAGCTGCGCGGCCGCGTCCTCGAAGACACGGATGAACTCCCGGCCGATGATCTTGCGCTTGGTCTCGGGGTCGCTCACGTCGGCCAGCGCGGTGAGGAAC
>CAYFLO010000310.1:0-2350 GCA_964343995.1 uncultured Bifidobacteriaceae bacterium | reverse complement strand
GCTCAGGAGTTCCGTCCGTCACGTAGGCCGGGGCTGCCACGCACATGGTGACGTCGCTCGGATTGCGGCCTGCCGACCGTGCGGCGTCGCGCACCGCAGCCATCGTCCACTGGGCGATCGACGGATCGGCGAGCTGGAGGATGAAGCCGTCGCCAACCTCACCGGTGAGAGCCAGGACCTTGGGGCCGTAGGCGGCCACCCAGACCTCGGCGCGGCTGTCGGGCGCCCACGGCAGCCGCAGACTGTTGCCCTTGTACTCGATGGCCTCGCCGTTGGCCAGGCCCTTGAGGTCGACAACGGCCTGGCGCAATTCACCGACGCTCACCGGCTTGCCGTTCGTGACCCGCACCGCGGAGTCGCCGCGACCGATGCCGATGACAGTGCGATTGCCGTACATCTCGTTGAGCGTGGCGAAGACCGATGCCGTCACCGTGATGTCGCGGGTAGCGGGGTTGGTGACCATGGGGCCGACGATGACCTTGCGCGTCTCATCGAGGATCTTGCTGTAGATGACGTAGGGCTCCTCCCACAGGATGTGGGAGTCGAACGTCCAGACGTACGTGAATCCGTACATCTCTGCACGCTTGGCCAGATCGATGACCCGCGATGCGGGTGGAGTGGTCTGAAGGACGACCCCGATATCCATGGAAGCGCTCCTGTTCAGCGGTTGCTCGGGAAGCCGAGGTCGATCGACGAGGTCGACGGATCCGGCCAGCGCGACGTGACCGTCTTGGTACGCGTGTAGAAGTCGATGCCGGCAGGTCCGTAGATGTTGCTGTCACCGAAGATCGACGCCTTCCAGCCGCCGAAGGAGTAGTACGACACCGGCACCGGAATCGGCACGTTGATGCCGACCATGCCCACCTTGACGTCGAACTGGTACCGGCGCGCAGCGCCGCCGTCGCGGGTGAAGATGGCCGTGCCGTTGCCGAACTGATGGTCATTGACGAGCTTCACTGCCTCGTCGTAGGTGTCGACGCGGGCCACGACGAGGATCGGTCCGAAGATCTCCTCGTCGTACGACGCCATGCCCGGCTTGACGTTGTCGATCAGGGAAGCGCCCAGGAAGAAGCCCTCCTTCGGGACATCGGCCTCGCGACCGTCGACGACGATCGTGGCGCCCTGCTGCGGTGCGGACGTGAGGTAGCCGGCCACCTTGTCGCGGTGCTCGCGGGTGATGAGCGGGCCCATTTCGGCGTCGGGATCGGTGCCCGGGCCGACCTTGACCTTGGGGAGCCGAGCGGCGATCGCGGGAACGAGGCGATCTCCTACCCCGCCCACGGCGACGACGACGGACACGGCCATGCAGCGTTCGCCGGCAGAGCCGTAGGCCGCACTCACGGCGGCGTCAGCAGCCATGTCGATGTCGGCATCCGGGAGCACCACCATGTGGTTCTTGGCGCCACCGAGGGCCTGGACGCGCTTGCCGTTGGCGGTGCCGGTGGAGTAGATGTACGAGGCGATCGGCGTGGAGCCGACGAACGACACCGCCTCCACATCCGGGTGCTCCAGGAGTCGGTCCACGGCGAGCTTGTCACCGTGCACCACGTTGAAGACGCCTTCGGGAAGGCCGGCGTCGCGCAGCATCTGCGCCAGCAGGAGCGAGGCGGACGGGTCCTTCTCGCTGGGCTTCAGGACGAACGTGTTTCCGCAGGCGATCGCGTTGGCGAACATCCAGATGGGCACCATGGCCGGGAAGTTGAACGGGGTGATGCCGGCGACGACACCCAGGGGCTGACGCAGCGAGTACACGTCGATCCCACTGGCGACACCCTCGGAGTACCCGCCCTTGAGCAGGGCCGGGATGCCGCAGGCGAACTCCACGTTCTCCAGGGCCCGCGCGAGTTCGCCGGCCGCGTCCGACGGAACCTTCCCGTGCTCCGAGCTCACCAGGAGCGCCAGCTCGTCACGACGCGCCACCATGATCTGGCGGAAGGTGAACATCACCTCGGCGCGACGCGAGAGCGACGTCGCGCGCCACATCGGGAACGCCTCCTTGGCACTGGCCACGGCCGCATCCACCTCGGCCACGGAGGCCAGGGCGACGGATGCCTGCTGCTCCCCGGTGGCGGGGTTGAACACCGGCGCGGTGCGGCCGGAGGTGCTGGCGACGGAGCGTCCGGAGATCCAGTGGTCGATGGTGCGCACAGCGGTCCTGCCTTCTGTCGTGGGGAGTGGTGCCGTGAGGGAACTCAGATGAGGTACTGCGAGAGGCCGCGTCGCAGGAACTGCCCGTGACCCTTGGTGCCGTGGAACTGGCCGTCCTCGACGAGCACCTGGCCGCGAGAGATGGTGACATCGACATGGCCGTCGATGGTGAAGCCCTCCCACGCGGAGTGATCCATGTTCC
>CAYFLO010000309.1:0-2375 GCA_964343995.1 uncultured Bifidobacteriaceae bacterium | reverse complement strand
CGAGGTCGCGTGCACGGTGTGGAGCAACCTCGACATGCTCGGCAACCTCACCGAGGGCGAGTGGGTCCTCATCCACGGCGGCGGGTCGGGCATCGGCACGATGGCCATCCAGATTGCCCGGGCCCTGGGCGCCCGCGTGGCCGTCACCGCCGGCAGCAAGGCCAAGCTCGACGCCTGCGCCAAGCTCGGAGCCGAGGTGCTCATCGACTACACCAGCCAGGACTTCGTCGAGGTCGTGCGCGACGAGACCGGCGGCCGCGGCGTCAACGTCATCCTGGACAACATGGGCGCGGCCTATCTGCAGCGCAATGTGCAGGCACTTGCCCGTGACGGCCGCCTGCTCATCATCGGCATGCAGGGCGGCACCGCCGGCGAGCTCGACATCAACGCGCTGCTGCGCAAGAACGCCTCCATCACCGCCAGCTCGCTGCGCGGCCGGCCGGAGTCGGAGAAGGCCGCCATCTGCCGTCAGGTCGAGCGCACGGTGTGGCCGTGGGTGCACGCGGGCATCGTCGCGCCGGTCATCGACCGGGTCATGCCGATGAGTGAGGCCGCGGCCGCGCATCAGCTTCTCGCCGACGGCGAGGCCACCGGAAAGATCGTGCTGCGCTCCTGACGATCGGGCATCGGCCGTGGCACGCTGGGGCCATGACTTTGCGCCTTCGCTCCCTCACCGTCGTCGTCTCCCTGGCCTGCGCCGCCGCCGCGCTCGCCGTCGCCCCTGCTGCGTCCGCGTCGTCGTGCGGCAGCAAGACCTACGCCGACGGCACCGCCGGCCCGGTCCTGTGCAAGGACGGCACCGCCAACGTGGCCGTCAAGGCCAAGTTGAAGCAGGCCGACCCCGCGATCATGGCGCTGGGCCCGAAGGCGTCGATGGCCCAGATCAAGAAGGCCGTGTGCACCGACATCGCCCGCTCCAAGGCCACCTACCCGATGGTCGACGCGGCCCTCGCGTGGCAGACCGCGGCCCTGGGCTGGCCGAAGTCGCACGAGATGTGGTTCACCACCGCCATCTCCACCGGCAGCGGCTCACCGGGCTGCTGAGGCGAGTCAGTCGCTCAGCCGCGCGATCCTGGTTGCCAGATAGGGCGAGAACCAGCCCGCGTAACGCACCTGAAGTTCCGGATCGCGCCAGTCCGACCCGCTGATCGTGCCGCGGCAGGTCGCCGCTTCGCACAGGCACGCGAACTCGTCGTAGTCGCTGCCATCGGACATCGCGTAGTCGAAGGTGAGCTCCTCGCCCACCTCGATGTCGCGCATGGCCGCAATGAGAATCGCTCCACGCACCCCACAGGTGGGGTCGCAGGAGTGGTTGATGACGTCGCCCGGCTCTACCTCGTGGGAGGGCACGAGGTAGAGCTCGTCGTCGATCTGGAATGTGCGCGCCATGCGCGCATCGTCGACAGTGGCCAGTCCGGCACGGTCGGTCACCCACCCGCCGAACGCGGCCACCGTCTCGCCCGCCGCGATCGGTGCGATGGCGAAGGAGCCCAGACCCTTGCCACCCGCGGGGCGCACCTGCGCCTTCGGGGTGAGCCAGGTGTGCTCCACGCGACCTCCCCCGCCCGTCCCGCTCAACGCGCCGTCGTCCGCACCCTACGGGCCTGCGGTGATGGGCGGTTAGTGTTGCCGCCGTGATCGATCCCGCCGTCCTGCGCTCCGACGCTGAGTCCGTTCGGGAGTCCCAGCGCCGCCGCGGTGAGGACCCCGCCGTCGTCGATCGGGTCGTCGAAGCCGACGTGCAGCGTCGCCAGCTGCAGCAGCACTTCGACGAGCTGCGCAATGAGCAGAAGCAGCTCGGCAAGCAGATCGGCCCGCTGCAGGGGGCGCTGAAGAAGGCCACCGACGACGCCGAGCGCACGCGGGTGCAGGCCGAGCTCGACACCCTCATGGCCCAGGCCAAGGACCTCGCCGATCGCGTCACCGCCGCCGAGCAGGCCGCCGACCAGGCGGCCGCCGCGCTCGATGCCGTGGCGCTGGGCCTGTCCAACCTGGTATCGCTGGAGGCTCCCGTCGGCGGCGAGGCCGACTTCCGACTCATCACCGAGGTCGGCACCCCGCGCGACTTCACCGCCGAGGGCTTTGCCCCGCGCGATCACCTCGAACTCGGCGAGGAACTCGGCGCCATCGACGTCGAGCGCGGCGCCAAGGTGTCCGGCTCGCGTTTCTACTACCTCACCGGCCCGGGTGCGCTGCTGGAATTCGCGCTGCTCAACCTGGCGATGCAGCAGGCGCAGGCCAACGGCTTCACGCCGGTCATCACGCCCACAATCGTGCTGCCCAGCGCGATGGAGGGCACCGGGTTCCTGGGCCAGGCCGCCGAGAACGTCTACCGCATCGAATCCGACGATCGCTATCTCGTCGGCACGTCGGAG
>CAYFLO010000308.1:279-2375 GCA_964343995.1 uncultured Bifidobacteriaceae bacterium | reverse complement strand
CCAGTGCTTCCTGGAGACCGACCTGTTCAACCAGGGCGTGCGCCCGGCCATCAACGTCGGCGTCTCGGTGTCCCGCGTCGGCGGCGCCGCCCAGATCAAGGCGATGAAGGAGGTCGCCGGCTCCCTGCGCCTGGACCTCTCGCAGTACCGCGAGCTTGAGGCGTTCGCCGCCTTCGCCTCCGATCTCGATGAGGTGTCCAAGGCTCAGCTCGAGCGCGGTGCCCGCCTGGTCGAGCTCCTCAAGCAGCCGCAGTACAGCCCGATGCCGGTCGAGGACCAGGTCGTGGCCATCTGGCTCGGCACGCGCGGTCACCTGGACTCTGTGCCCGTGGCCGACGTCTCGCGGTTCGAGGCGGAGTTCCTGGAGCACATCAAGGCCTCGCGGCCTGCCGTGCTCGCCGACATCCGCTCGACCCAGAAGCTGTCCGAGGACAGCGAGAAGGTCCTGGTGGAGTCCGTCACGGAGTTCAAGAAGGGCTTCTCCACCACGGACGGCAGCTCGGTCGTCGTCGACGCTCACGTCGAGGCGATGGACGAGGCCGACGAGGCCAAGGAGACCGTCCACGTGAACAAGCCGGCCCCGAAGAAGAAGTAATGGCTGCCACTCTGCGCGAACTCCGCGGACGCATTCGGTCCGCGGAGTCGATCAAGAAGATCACCAAGGCCCAGGAGTTGATCGCGACCTCGCGCATCGCCAAGGCCCAGGCGCGCGTGGAATCGGCACGTCCCTACTCCGACGAGATCACCGCGATGCTGTCCGAGCTCGCCGGGGGAGCGGCGCTCGATCATCCGCTCCTGGTCGCGCGTGACAATCCGCGGCGCGCGGCCGTGCTGGTGATCTCCTCGGACCGAGGCCTGTGCGGTGGCTACAACGCCAACGTGCTGCGCCGATCCGAGGAGCTCTTCTCGCTGCTGCGCGAGGAGGGCAAGGAGCCGGTGCTCTTCGTCATCGGCCGCAAGGCGCTCAGCTACTTCAGCTTCCGCAACTGGACCATTGCCGACTCGTGGATCGGTATCTCCGAGAAGCCGTCCTACGCCGACGCCCAGCAGGTGGCCGATGTGCTCGTGCAGGCATTCGTCGCCGGTGGTCAGGAGCAGGAGGACGCGGCGGCAGACGCCGGAATCCGCGGTGTCGACGAGATCCACCTGGTCTTCACCGAGTTCAAGTCGATGCTCGCGCAGAATGCGCAGGCCCGCCGTATCGCGCCGATGGAGATCGAGTTCGTCGAGGAGGAGACCGGCCCGCGCACGCTGTTCAGCTTCGAGCCCGACGCCGACACGCTCTTCGACTCCCTCCTGCCGCGCTACGTCGCCACGCGCATCTTCTCCGCGCTGCTGGAGTCCGCGGCCTCGGAGTCGGCTTCGCGCCGACGCGCCATGAAGGCGGCCACGGACAACGCCGATGACCTCATCAAGGTGCTCACGCTCATGGCCAACCGCGAGCGGCAGGCACAGATCACGCAGGAGATCAGCGAGATCGTCGGCGGGGCCAACGCCCTGGCCGAGGCCGCTCGCTAGCACCGTTCCACCACCCGCACGGACCACGCAAGGATCGACGAGGAAGCGAAGAGGACCATGACCGCCATTCAAGAGACCACCGCCGCAAGCTCGCGCGACACCGCCGGACGCGTCGTTCGCGTGACCGGCCCGGTCGTGGACGTGGAGTTCCCCCGAGGCTCGGTCCCCGAGCTCTTCAACGCCCTGAACGTCGACATCTCCTACGGCGCCATGGCCAAGATGCTCACCCTGGAGGTCGCCCAGCACCTCGGCGACAGCCTGGTGCGCACGATCTCCATGCAGCCGACCGACGGCCTGGTCCGCGGCGCCGCGGTGATCGACACCGGTGGCCCGATCACCGTGCCGGTCGGCGACGGCACCAAGGGCCACGTCTGGAACTCGCTCGGGCAGTGCCTGGACGATCCGGGCTACGGCAACAGCTTCGAGCGCTGGCCCATCCACCGCAATCCCCCGGCGTTCGACGAGCTCGAGCCCCGCACCGAGATGCTCGAGACCGGCCTGAAGGTCGTCGACCTGCTCACCCCCTACGTGCGCGGCGGCAAGATCGGCCTGTTCGGTGGCGCCGGTGTGGGCAAGAC
>CAYFLO010000308.1:0-269 GCA_964343995.1 uncultured Bifidobacteriaceae bacterium | reverse complement strand
CTCATCCAGGAGATGATCAACCGCATCGCCCGCAACTTCGGTGGCACGTCGGTCTTCGCCGGCGTGGGCGAGCGCACCCGTGAGGGCAACGACCTGTGGGTCGAGCTCACCGACGCGAACGTCCTGAAGGACACCGCGCTGGTCTTTGGCCAGATGGACGAGCCGCCGGGCACCCGCATGCGCGTGGCCCTGTCGGCCCTGACGATGGCGGAGTACTTCCGCGATGTGCAGAAGCAGGACGTGCTGCTGTTCATCGACAACATCTTCCG
>CAYFLO010000307.1:316-2380 GCA_964343995.1 uncultured Bifidobacteriaceae bacterium | reverse complement strand
TCGCCGGACTGGGTGTGCTGGCCATCGTCATCGCCCTGGGATGGATGCAGTGGAAGCGGCGCCGTGGCTAGCCCCGCGCGCACGCCGCGCCTGCTGCACCCGGGCGCCTGGTGGGTCTGGGCGGCCGGGTGCGCGCTTGCCGCAAGCCGCACGACCAACCCACTGCTCCTGGCACTGCTCGTGGGCGCGGTGACCGTCGTCGTCCTGGCGCGGCGTGCTGACGCACCGTGGAGCCGCTCCTTCGGACTGTTCATCCGTGCCGGTGTGATCATCGTGATCGTCCGCGTGGCCCTGCAGGTCCTGCTGGGTGCGAACGCCGGCGGCAGCGTCCTCATCCCGCTGCCCGCGCTGGTCCTGCCCGAGTGGCTGTCGCACCTGCGCGTCGGCGGTGACATCACCACGCAGGCGCTGCTCACGGCGCTGGAGGACGGCATGCGTCTGGCCGCCATCGTCATCTGCCTGGGGGCGGCCAACTCCCTTGCCGCACCCGCGCGCCTGCTCAAGGCCGTGCCTGCGGCGCTCTATCACGTGGGCGTGAGCGTGGTCGTGGCGCTCACGTTCGTACCGCAACTCGTCGCCGATCTGGAGCGCGTGCGCACGGCACGCCGGCTGCGCGGTCGTCGCGACACCGGACTTCGCGCCTGGGCGAGTACCGCGATCCCTGTTCTCGAAGGCGCACTGGACCGCTCGGTGAATCTGGCCGCTGCCATGGACTCGCGCGGCTACGGCCGCACCCGCGAGGTGCCCGTGCGTACGCGCCGTGCCACCGCCGCGGCCCTGCTCACCGGCCTGGTGGCAACCGTGCTCGGCATCTTCGGCCTGTTGTCCAGTGGAACGCCGGCGATCGTCGATGTGCTCCTTGTCGTGGCCGGTGCGGGATTGGCGATGGTCGCGGCCGGCATTGCCGGGCGACGCTCCCTGCGCACGGTGTATCGCGCCGATCCGTGGCGACTGGCCGAGTGGGTGGTCGCAGCCGCAGGCGTCGGTGTGGCGGTCATCTTCGTGGCCGCCTCGGCACTGGGTGCCGGTGTCGACACCCCCACCGATCCGCCCACGTGGCCGGTGCTGCCGCTACTCCCGCTCGTCGGCATCGTCGTGGCGATGACACCTGCGTGGACGACCCCCGCTCCCCCGCGCGTCCGCCGCCAGCCCGTCGATCGCACGGCTGCGTCTCTACACGCGCCGGAACCGTCGGAGACCTCGAGCAGGACGGTGGCCGCATGATCACCTTCGATCACGTCACCATCACCTACGCCGACGGCGAGCACCCGGTACTGCGTGACGTGTGCCTGGAGATCCCCGAGGGCGAGCTCGTGCTCGTCGTCGGCCGCACCGGCAGTGGCAAGAGCACGCTCCTGCGCGCGATCAACGGGCTCGTCCCGCACTTCACCGGCGGCACGCTCGCCGGACGCGTGCTCATCGACGGGCGCGACACCGCCACCCATGCACCGCGTGATCTCGCCGACCTCGTCGGGGTTGTACCGCAGGATCCGATGAGCGGCTTCGTCACCGACACCGTCGAGGACGAGCTCGCCTACGGCATGGAGTGCCTCGGCCTGACCCCGGAGGTCATGCGCCGACGCGTCGAGGAAGCCCTGGATCTGCTCGGCCTGGGCGATCTGCGCTCAGCGCCTCTGCGCACGCTGTCCGGTGGTCAGCGCCAGCGGGTGGCGATCGGTGCGGCGCTCACCGCTCATCCGCGTGTGCTCGTGCTCGACGAGCCCACGTCGGCACTTGACCCGGCCGCTGCCGAGGAGGTGCTCGCCGCACTGCAGCGTCTTGTGCATGACCTCGGCATCACCGTGGTGATGTCCGAGCATCGACTCGAGCGGGTAGTTCAGTACGCCGACCAGATCATCATCGTTCCAGGCGACGGCGAGCAGGTGATCGTCGGCACACCGTCGGACACCATGCGCATCGCGCCCATCGCGCCACCCGTCGTCGAGCTCGGCCGCCTGGCCGGATGGCATCCGCTTCCGCTGTCGGTGCGCGACGCGCGCCGCGCTGCTGCACCCTTGCGCGACCTGCTCGTCGGACGGGCCCCGGCCCTGCGCCCCGTGCCGA
>CAYFLO010000307.1:0-306 GCA_964343995.1 uncultured Bifidobacteriaceae bacterium | reverse complement strand
CGAGGTCACTCTCGCCCTCGGCACGGGTGAGGTCGTCGCGCTCATGGGTCGCAATGGCGCGGGCAAGTCGACGCTGCTGTCGAGCCTGGTCGGCCTGGGTCCGGTGCCGCGCGGACGCGTGCGCGTGGGCGGACGCGATCCGCGCACCCTTGCCGCGCGCGACCTGCTCGCCCGCGTCGGCCTGGTGCCGCAGGAACCCGGTGACCTGCTGGAGTGCGCGACGGTGGCCGAGGAGTGCCGCGCCGCTGATCGCGATGCGGGCGTGGAGGCGGGTACGACGCGCGCACTGCTCGCGCTCATGGCACC
>CAYFLO010000306.1:0-2384 GCA_964343995.1 uncultured Bifidobacteriaceae bacterium | reverse complement strand
CACTACCTGTCACTGGACCGGCCGGCGGCCACACTGGCCGGCGGTGAGGCCCAGCGCATCCGACTGGCGACCCAGATC
Source organism: uncultured Bifidobacteriaceae bacterium (assembly GCA_964343995.1). Classification (GTDB taxonomy): domain Bacteria; phylum Actinomycetota; class Actinomycetes; order S36-B12; family S36-B12; genus JBAWXR01. The sequence goes on along the minus strand of CAYFLO010000306.1, from coordinate 2,306 downwards.
GGCAGTGGCCTGGTGGGTGTGCTCTACGTGCTCGACGAACCCAGCATCGGCCTGCACCAGCGCGACAACCGTCGGCTCATCGACACCCTCATCAGGCTGCGCGATCTTGGCAACACCCTCATCGTGGTCGAACACGACCACGACACCATCGCGGTGGCCGACTGGGTTGTCGACATCGGACCAGGGGCCGGCGAGCATGGGGGGCGCGTGGTCGTCAGCGGCCCCGTCGCCGATCTGCTGGCCCATCCGGAGTCCGTCACGGGTCAGTACCTCAGTGGTCGTCGCACCATCGACGTTCCCGACCTGCGACGCCCACGTCAACCCCGGTCCTTGACGGTGCACGAGGCAAGTGAGCACAACCTCAAGAACGTCACCGTGGAATTCCCTCTGGGCATCCTCGTGGCGGTCACCGGCGTGAGCGGATCGGGAAAGTCAACCCTGGTCAACGATGTCCTGTACAACGTCCTCGCTCGTGATCTCAACGGAGCCCGGGAGGTTCCCGGGCGTCATCGGCGTGTCACAGGTCTGGAGCATGTGGACAAGGTCGTCCATGTCGACCAGGGACCCATCGGTCGTACTCCACGCAGTAATCCGGCCACCTATACCGGCGTCTTCGACAACATCCGCAAGCTGTTCGCCGAAACTGCCGAGGCCAAGGTTCGCGGCTATCAGCAGGGTCGGTTCTCTTTCAATGTCAAGGGCGGACGCTGCGAGGCATGCTCGGGCGACGGCACCATTCGCATCGAGATGAACTTCCTGCCCGATGTGTACGTGCCGTGTGAGGTGTGCCACGGCAAGCGCTACAACCGCGAGACCCTCGAAGTGCACTACAAGGGCAAGACCATCGCCGAGGTCCTGGAGATGCCGATCGAGGAGGCGCTGGAATTCTTCGCCGCGGTACCGGCGATCGCTCGACACCTGTCGACCCTCGTCGATGTGGGGCTGGGATACGTGCGCATGGGGCAGTCAGCTCCCACCCTCAGTGGGGGCGAGGCACAGCGCGTCAAACTCGCCGCCGAACTCCAGAAGCGTTCCACCGGGCGCACGGTGTACGTGCTGGACGAACCCACCACGGGCCTGCACTTCGAGGACATCCGAAGGCTTCTGGGCGTTCTGCAGGGGTTGGTCGACAAGGGCAACTCCGTGATCGTCATCGAGCACAACCTCGACGTGATCAAGACGGCCGACTGGATCATCGACATGGGTCCCGAAGGCGGCAGTGGGGGCGGAATGGTTGTCGCGCAGGGAACACCGGAGGAGGTTGCCGGCGTGGAGGCGAGCCATACAGGTCGATTCCTACGGGAGATCCTCACTCCCGTCGCTGCCGTCAGTCCGGCGCCAAAACGCGCTCGACGGGCCCGGGCCTAGGTCGACGTGAACGACCCGGCGTCCTACCGCCCGGCACCGGGGGAGATCCCCACGTCACCGGGCGTGTACCGCTTCCGCGACGAGCAGGCTCGTGTGGTCTACGTGGGCAAGGCCACCAATTTGCGGCAACGTCTGTCGAGCTATTTCGCCGATCCGGCGACGCTGCACCCACGAACCCGGGCCATGGTGACGTCGGCCACGAGTGTCGACTGGGTCACGGTGGCCAACGAGGTTGAAGCGCTCTCGCTGGAGTACGCGTGGATCAAGGAGTTCGAACCCCGGTTCAACGTCAAGTACCGCGATGACAAGTCCTATCCGTACCTTGCCGTCACGATGGCGGACGAATTTCCGCGGGCGATGGTCGTCCGCGGGAGCAAGCGTTCAGGCACCCGGTACTTCGGCCCATACGCGCATGCGTGGGCGATCCGCGACACCCTCGAGCAGCTCACCCGCGTCTTCCCCATTCGCACGTGCCGTGACGGGGTCTACCGCCGCGCCCAGCAGCAGGGTCGGCCGTGCCTCCTGGGATACATCGACCGATGCAGCGCACCCTGCGTGGACCGGATCAGTGCGCAGGACTATCGGGTCTTGGTCGACTCCTTCTGCGCCTTCATCACCGGCTCGGCAGATTCGCTTGTGGGAGAACTGACCGAGCGCATGAGCGAAGCCGCCGCGTTTGAGCTGTACGAAGAAGCGGCTCGACTGCGCGATCGCATCGCCGCTCTCACTCGAGCGCTGGAGCGCAACACGGTCGTATTCGATGACGCCACCGACGCCGACGTCATCGCGGTGGCCGACGATGACCTGCAAATGGGTGTGCAGGTGTTCCACGTGCGCCAGGGCCGCATCCGAGGCGAGCGCGGATTCGTCCTGGAGAAGGCGGAAGACCTGCCGCTGTCCGGCTATGTGGAACGCATTCTTGCGCGGCTCTACGCCGA
>CAYFLO010000305.1:0-2392 GCA_964343995.1 uncultured Bifidobacteriaceae bacterium | reverse complement strand
GCGCGGCGGTCCTCCATGATCGGCGCGAGGTAGTGCTGCGCCTCGGCCTCGATGTGCGCGTAGTGCTTGGCCGACTCCTCGTCGACGAGGAGCCCCTGCGCGGGGGCGAGCATCGCGTCCGACCACCGCTTGAAGGTGCTGATCTGCGACGGGTCGAGCCCGATCTGCTCGGCGATGACCAGGCCGGGCAGCGGGAACGCGAATTCGCTGACGAACTCGCAACTGCCGCGGTCGATGAAGGCGTCGATGAGCTCATTGCAGGTGCGGCGCACGCCCGGCTGCATGCCCTTGACCATCGACGGGGTGAAGGCGCGGTTGATCAGGCGGCGGTAGCGGCTATGCACCGGCGGGTCGGTGCGCTGGAGCGTCTGCACGTGCCCCCAGCCGGCCTCGGCCAGGTGCTCGTCGTAGCGGCGCCCGAGCTCGGCTGCGCTCTCACCGGCCAGCTGGGCGATCTCGATGTCGTTGGAGTAGGTCTCGTGGTCGGACAGCACGTCGCGGATGCCGTCGTAGGTCGACACGACGTAGAAGCCGGTCTCTGGCATCCGGTAGACGGGCGCCTGCTCGCGCAGCTGCTCGTAGTGCGCGAACGGGCACGCCTGGATCGCGGGGTCGAGCAGGCTGCCGGTGATCTCGCTCATCACGCCTCGTCTCAGGGAGGGTCTACTGGGAATGTCCGGGGGACGTCCTCACCGTAGGACGCGACGGGCGATGGCGTCAGCCCAACGAGCAGGCGCACCCTGCGAGTACCCCAGGAACAGTGACGGCTCGATGAGCTCCAGTTCAAGAACGACCGGGTCGCCGGCGGCGTCGGGGATGAGGTCGACGCGCGCGTAGAGCAGTTGCCCGGGTGGCCCGGGCACGTTGGCCACGACGTCGTGGGCCAGGGCCACCTGCGCCGGCGTGGGCGTGCGCGGGTCGATGGTCTCGCGCACGAACGTGCCCTCGACCTTCTCCCCCTCCACCCCGCGCACGAGCATCTGGCCCTTGCGGATGGCGTGCGAGAGCACGCCGCCCAGGAAGAGCATCGCGGTCTCGCCCTCGGTGTCGACCGCGTCGAGGTACGGCTGCACGAGCACGGTGCGCCCGTCCCGCAGCAGGCGGTCGATGTGGGCGCGCGGCACGGTCAGGTCGTCGGTGACGCCGTAGCGCATGGTGTCGCGCGAGCCCGCGGAGATCGCCGGCTTGACCACGAAGTCGGTGCAGTCGGCGGGCGGGGTCCACGCCGCCACGTCCGTGCCCGGGTCGACGAACTGTGTGGTGACCGTGGGGATGCCCGCCGCGACGAGGTCGCGCAGGTAGGCCTTGTCGGAATCCCACTGCGCCACGGGCAGGGGGTTGAGCAGGGTGGTGACGGCGTCGACCGCCGCGCACCAGGAGAGGAACTCGTCGCGCCGCTCGGCGTAGTCCCAGGTGTTGCGGGTGAGCACGGCGTCGAACGACGACCAGACGACCGACTCGTCATCCCACACGCACGGCACGGCCTGGATGCCCAGGTCGGCCAGCGGCGCGATGACGAGCCGGTCGTCGACGTCGAGGTCGGGGAACGCCTGACACGTGGCCAGGGCGATCCGGGCACGACTACTCAGTGATGGTCACCGCGATCTCGCGCTTGGAGTTGTCGGGGTTGGTGACGGTGATCGTCGCCGTGCCGGCGGCCAGCGCCGTGGCACCGGGATTGAAGTCGGCGCCGCCGTTGGACCCGCCCTGCGTGATCTTCAGCAGGTCCGGCTTGTCGGTGTCGATCGTCGTGCCGGCGAGCTTGGTGACGTTGATGTCGAGGTTCTGGCCGACCTTCATCGTCGCGCTGGTGGCGGTGGGATCCAGAACGACCGGCGCCTGAACCGGCGACATCACCGGCGCGGCCGACGACGAGGTGTCCGAGCCGGACGACGACGAGCAGCCGGCGAGCGCCACGGCGCCGGTGAGGGCCAGGGCGGCGGCGGCCGTGATGGCCATGGTGCGAGTGGCGATGCGGGACATGCGTTCTCCTTGTGGGTGCGGTGGGGCGATGGACGTGCGGACTAGTGGGACGCGTCGGCGGGCTGGTCGAGTTCCGCGAGTTCGGTGACGCGCCGCTCGTGGCGGCCGCCCTCGAACGCGGTGGTCAGGAACACGTCGACCGCCGGCAGCGCGATCTCGGGGGCGGTGAAGCGTTCGCCGAAGGAGGCGATGTTGGCGTTGTTGTGGCGGCGGATCATCTCGGCGTCGAGGTTCTCGCGGACGAGGCCGGCGCGGATGCCGGGGATCTTGTTGGCGGCCATGAGGATGCCCTGGCCGCTGCCGCACACGGCGATCCCGCGCTCGGCCCGACCCTCGGCCACGGTGCGTCCGACGGCGGCGCCGAAGACGGGGTAGTCGACGCTGGCCTCGGAGTCGGTGCCCACGTCGA
>CAYFLO010000304.1:747-2409 GCA_964343995.1 uncultured Bifidobacteriaceae bacterium | reverse complement strand
AGACCCTCACCGCGCGCGGGGTGCAGGCGATCGTCATCAGCGGGTCGCTGGACTCCGCCGTGGGCCTGCCGGCCGTTGTGGCGACGGCTGCGGCACTCCCCGGTGAGGTGCGGGCCAGCGGCGTGGGCACAGGGGCGCTGCTGGCCGACGACCTCCTGACCGCACCGCTCGTGCCCACCGACGGAGTCCTCAACGTCGGTCGCGTCGCACCCGACCCGTCGGCGCTCGAGCGGGCCGCCGCGCGGGTGAGCGCCGACCGGCGCGCGTACTGGCGGGCCCGGCTGGAGTCGGCCTGGCGGCTGGCCGCGACCGATCCGGCCGTGCGTGACAGGGTGGGCACGTGAATCCGTCCACCGCCCAGGCCCTGGTGATGGTCGATGAGTTCATCCGCTGCGGGGTCACCGACGCGGTCGTGTCGCCGGGCTCGCGCTCGGCTCCGCTGGCGATCGCACTGGCGCAGGCCGAGGAGCGTGGCGAGATCACCCTGCACGTGCGCCTGGACGAGCGCTCGGCGGGCTACCTGGCGCTCGGGCTCGCCCGCGTCACCGGCGTGCCGCCGATCATCGTCACCACGTCGGGTACGGCCGCGGTCAACCTGCACCCGGCGATCGTCGAAGCCGACCAGTCCGGAGTGCCGCTCATCGCGATCACGGCCGACCGGCCGCCGCAGCTGCGCGGTGTGGGAGCCAACCAGGTCATCGCGCAGGTGGGCGTGTTCGGCTCCGACGTGCGCGCCACGATCGACATGGCCACGGCCACGCGCACGACCGGTGCGGTGCGCTACTGGCGCTCGACCGCCGCGCGTGCCGTCGCCGCGGCCACCGATGCCCTGCGCGCCGGCCCGGTGCAGCTCAACATGCCGTTCGCCGATCCGCTCGTGCCCGACGACGACCCCGAGTGGATCGAGGATCTCGACGGACGTGCCGACGGACGCCCGTGGACCGCCGACGTGCGCCTGGTTGCCGGCATGAGCACGCCGCTGGATGAGGTGCTCGACTCCCTGCTCGACGACAACGCGGTGCCGGCGCGCGGTGTGGTGGTGCTGGGGGATCACGATGATCACGAGGCCGTCGATCTCGCCGACGATCTCGCCGACGCCCTGGGCTGGCCGGTCATCTCCGAGCCCAGCGGCAACGGTGCCGGCTGCTCCACCGCGCTCTCGCACGGTCCACTGCTGCTGGCCGACCCCACCTTCGCGGCGGCGCATGTGCCGCAGCTCGTCCTCACCGTCGGCCGGGTCGGCCTGTCCCGGTCGATCCTGCGCATGATCGCCGCCGCCGACCTGCACGTGGCCGTCACCACGCATCCGGAGTGGAGCGATCCCACGCGCAGTGCCGATGTCGTCGTCGCCTCGGTGCCGCTGCCGCCCACCCAGGCCGAGATCGACGAGTCGTGGCTGGAGTCGTGGCAGAACGCCGACGTGCTTGCTGCCGCGGCCATCGAGACGGCCCTGGAGGTGCAGCCGGCCGAGCTCACCGGCATGCACGTCGCCCGCATCGCCGCCGCGTGCGTGCCCGACGGCGGACTGCTCTACCTGGGCGCGTCGTCGTCGGTACGCCATGTGGAGGCCTTCGCCGCCAACACCGTGCAGGACGCGGTGATCCTGGGCAATCGCGGCACGTCGGGCATCGACGGCACGGTCTCCAGTGCGTGGGGCGCTGC
>CAYFLO010000304.1:0-737 GCA_964343995.1 uncultured Bifidobacteriaceae bacterium | reverse complement strand
CCATTGCGCTGCCAGTGCCCTGCAGCGCAATGGCGGTGCCGGGGCCATGGCCCTGCTGGGCGATCAGGCATTCCTGTACGACAGCAACGGACTGCTCGCACCCGCCGACGAGGAGCGGCCCGACCTCGTGCTCGTCGTCGTCGACAACGACGGCGGCGGCATCTTCTCCACCCTGGAGCAGGGGGCGCCCGAGTACGCCGACACCTTCGAACGTGTCTTCGGCGTACCCCTGGGCATCGACCTGGTGCATCTCGCGCTCACCCTGGGCATTCCCGCCGAGCGTGTCGACACCGCGGATCGCCTGCGCGCGGCGATCGACGAGGCGATCGGTCTGGGCGGCGTGCGGGTGGTCGTCGCCCGCACCTGCGCCCGCGACCGCGAGGCGCAGCTGCTGGCCGATGTGCGCGCGGCCGTCGGCACCGCCATCAGCGGCAGTCGCTGACCGCTACTCGCTGAGCGCCTGCCGAATCGGCAGCAGCTTGGCCGTGGACTCGGCGAGCTCGTCGGCCGGCACCGACCCGGCAACGACGCCGCAGCCGGCGAACGCGCGCACCGTGCCGTCCTCGATCGCTGCGCAGCGCAGGGCGATGCCGAACTCGCCATCGCCATGGCGGTCGAACCAGCCGACCGGTCCGGCGTAGCGGCCGCGATCGGCCGGCTCGAGTTCACGGATGGTGGCCATGGCGCGACCGGTGGGTGTTCCGCACACCGCAGCGGTGGGATGCAGCGACGCGGCG
>CAYFLO010000303.1:0-2418 GCA_964343995.1 uncultured Bifidobacteriaceae bacterium | reverse complement strand
CGAGTGCGCCGTGGCCGATCTCGCGGCGCTTCGGCGAACCGACGCGGCCGGTCTCACCGGTGGAGTACGGCGGGAAGTTGTAGTTGTGCATGTAGCGCTTGCGGTTCTCGGGGTTGAGCGTGTCGAGCTGCTGCTCCATGCGCAGCATGTTGAGGGTGGTGACGCCCAGGATCTGCGTCTCGCCACGCTCGAACAGCGACGATCCGTGCACGCGCGGCAGCACCGCGACCTCGGCGCTCAGCGGACGGATGTCGGCCAGACCGCGTCCGTCGATGCGCACCTTGTCGCGCAGGACGCGCTCGCGCACGACCTTCTTCGTGACCGACGTGACCGCCGCCGAGAGCTCCTTCTGCCGACCCTCGAACGGGCTGCCGGCCTCAGCGAGCTCGGCCACAGTGACCTGCTTGATGTCGGACAGACGAGCCTCGCGCTCGGCCTTGCTCACGATCTGCATGGCCTCGCGGATGTCGGCGACGGCGAGCTTCTCGACCGCCTCGTAGGCGTCGGGCTGGTAGTCCAGGAACACCGGGTAGTCGGCGACGGGCTTGGCCGCTGCGGCAGCGAGCTCGGCCTGGGCGACGCACAGGGCGCGGATGAACGGCTTGGCCGCCTCCAGGCCTTCGGCGACGACCTGCTCGGTGGGAGCGGTGGCTCCGCCGGCGATGAGCTCGATGGTGCGCTCGGTGGCCTCGGCCTCGACCATCATGATCGCGACGTCGTCATCGGCGATGCGGCCGGCGACGACCATGTCGAACACGGCCTCCTGCAGCTGCTCGTGCGTGGGGAACGCCACCCACTGGCCGCGGATGAGGGCGACGCGCACGCCGCCGATCGGGCCGCTGAAGGGAAGGCCGGCCAGCTGGGTGGACGCCGATGCCGCGTTGATCGCGACGACGTCGTACAGGTCGGCCGGGTTGAGGGCCATGACCGTGACGACGACCTGGACCTCGTTGCGCAGGCCCTTGACGAAGGTGGGGCGCAGCGGGCGGTCGATGAGCCGACAGGTGAGGATGGCGTCCTCGGTGGGGCGACCCTCGCGACGGAAGAACGATCCGGGGATGCGTCCGACGGAGTACATCCGCTCCTCGACGTCGACCGTGAGCGGGAAGAAGTCGAACTGGTCCTTGGGGGACTTGCTGGCGGTGGTGGCGCTCAGCAGCATGGTGTCGTCGTCGAGGTACGCGGCGACGGAGCCGGCGGCCTGGCGGGCCAGGCGTCCGGTCTCGAAGGTGATCCGGCGGGTGCCGAAACTGCCGTTGTCGATCACGGCGGTGGACGTGTGAATCTGGGGACCCTCCACGGGTGCCTCCTGTGGTGAGGGGGCCCTGCCAGTGGCGGTCTTCGATCGAGGCCCACGGGTGACGTGCACCCGGAGGCCACTACCGAGGACCGACAGGCTCTCGGGCCCGGTTCGGTGTTCGGTTGTGCGGACCGCCGGACGGGCATCGGACCCACCCGGCGGCGAAGGACTAGCGGCGGATGCCCAGTCGCTCGATGATCGCGCGGTAGCGGGCGATATCGGTCTTGGCCAGGTACTGCAGCAGGCGACGGCGCTGGCCGACCAGAAGCAGCAGGCCGCGACGACCATGGTGGTCGTGCTTGTGCGACTTCAGGTGCTCGGTGAGGTCGGAGATCCGGCGGGTCAGGAGGGCGATCTGCACCTCAGGGCTGCCGGTGTCGCCCGGCGTGCTGCCGTACTCGGCGATGATCTGCTGCTTGGTCGCGGTGTCGAGCGACATGGGAATCCTCTCGGGCGCGTCCGGGGACCGGACGATGGATCGACACGAATCGTCAAGCGCCCGCTGGACGACCGTCTGGATGAGCCCGCCCCGAGGGGCGAGCAGTCCCAAGGCTACCAGCCGTCCCAGGGGCTCCCGACCACGTGCAGGGGCGCTAGCCGAGGCCGCCCGCGGCCAGGGCGCGGGCCCGGTCGACATCGACGGCCATCTGGGCCACGAGGGCGTCCACGGAGTCGAAGACCTCCTGGCCGCGCAGGTGCTCGACGAACTCCACGGCCACGTGCTGGCCGTAGAGGTCGAGATCGTCGCGGTCGAGCACGTGGGCCTCGACCCGGTGCTCCTGCCCGTCGAAGTGGGGGTTGGTGCCCACGGAGGTGGCCGCCGGCCACCAGTGCCCGTCGACGACCAGGTAACTGGCGTACACGCCGTCGGCGGGGATGGCGGGGCGTCCGTCGAGCTGGAGGTTGGCCGTCGGGAACCCGAGTTCGCGGCCGCGGTGGTCACCGTGGACCACCGTTCCCTCGACGCGGTACGGACGCCCCAGGAGACGCGCCGCCTCGATGACGTCGCCCTCGGCGATCAGGGCACGAATGCGGCTGGAGGAGACCTTCTGTCCGTCCTCACTGAGCAGGGGAACCGCGTCGACGACGAATCCCGCCGCGCGACCGGACTCCTCCAG
>CAYFLO010000302.1:813-2420 GCA_964343995.1 uncultured Bifidobacteriaceae bacterium | reverse complement strand
TCGTGACGAGGTCGTCCTTGGGTTCACGCGTGCGCTCCTCGCGCATGGTGCGTCCATATTCGAAGAGCGCATGCGAGGCAGGGGAGCTGAACGGGAGCAGCTCCAGCGGGGTGGTGTTGCCATAGGCGTCGTCGGGCACGCCGCTGGAGTCGATCAGCTCATCGGACCACTGCACGAGCATGTCGGTGTCGTTCTCGGGAACGCCCAGGATGTTGACGATCACCCGGATGGGCAGGGGCGCACTGATCGCCTGCACGAGGTCGAGGGGTCCCGCGCCGGCAGCGTCGCGCAGCAGCGATCGGGCGACATCGCGGGTGACCTCCTCGTAGCCATGGACCTTGCGGCCGGTGAAGGCGGGGATGCCGAGCTTGCGCAGGCGCACGTGCTCGGGCGGATCGGTGTCGATGATGGAGCGACGCGCGGTCATCTGCTCCTCGGTGAGGTCCGGAAGATTCGTCATCCCTTTGGCCGAGGAGTACGTGCCCGGATCGCGGGTGACCGTGACGACGTCGCGGTAGCGGGTGACGGCCCAGTAGGGGCGACCCTCGTAGAGGCACTGAGCGATCGGTTCCTCGCGCCGCATCTGCGCGAAGACCGCGTGCGGGATGCCGTCGGCGTAGGTGGCCGGATCGGTGATGTCGACGGAGGGCACGCGCGTCTCCTAGCGGGTGGGGTCGATGACGAGGCGGCCGCGCACGTCGCCACGGTGCAGGCGGTCGTGCGCGTCGGTGACGTCGGCCAGGCCGATGACCTCGACCTCGGAGCGGATGCCGTGCTCGCGCACGAGCGCCACCAGTTCGTGCAGCTCGTCAAGCGTTCCCCAGATGGACGTGAGCAGGTGTGCCTCGTGCGGCACGCGGCCCAGTCCGAACGGGATTGCCCCGCCGTACAGACCCACCAGGACGATGCAGCCCTGGCGCGCCACGTGCGCGGCGGCTGCCTCGAGCGTGGCCTGCGCGCCGACGAAGTCGATGACGGCGCTGTAGGTGCCGGTGAGCTCACCGGGAGCCACGGCCTCGTGCGCACCGAGGGCCAGCGCCTGCTCGCGCTTGGCCGGGGAGGCGTCGAGCACGGTGACCTCGGCGTCGGTGAGCGCGCGCAGGTACTGCAGGCCCAGCTGGCCCAGACCGCCGGCACCGATGACGAGTGCACGCGGGCGCCCGTCGGCACCGGCCGACCACGACGGCGAGGCGAGGAACGGCAGGGCGTGCTTGACCGCGCGATAGGCGGTGAGCCCACCGCAGGCCAGGGGAGCGGCCGCATGCGGGTCGAGATCGCCGATGGGCACCAGGTAGCGCTCGTCGATGACGAGCATGCGCTCGGCGTAGCCGCCGTCGTTGACCAGGCCAGCCTCGGCGGAGTTCGGGCAGACGTTCTCCTGACCGGATGCGCACGCGAAACAGCCCGGCTGGCGACAACCCCACGGGGCGTAGACGAGCACGTTGCCCAGCCGCGGGTGCCGTCCGACCACCTCGTGACCCAGGGTCACCGGCAGCGTCGTGGGGTAGTCACCGGCCACTGCATGGAGGTCGGAGTGGCAGATTCCGCAGGCGACGACATCGATGACGACCTGCCCGGGAGCGGGCTGGGGGTCCGCAAGGTCGACC
>CAYFLO010000302.1:0-803 GCA_964343995.1 uncultured Bifidobacteriaceae bacterium | reverse complement strand
CATGGGGCTCCTTCAGGGTCAACGAGGGCGAAACCGCCCGACCGGAACGCCTCGCACACTACATTTATCAAGTATCCATACGCCACCGTTCGGCTCATCGCCGCTCGGGGCTGCACGAGCGGAGGATTCCGGCATGGCACTGCACTCCTGGGACCCGGCGGAGCGCGATCGGGTCGCGGCCCTGTGCGAGGAGCACGGCATCCACACCGTCGAATGCGTCTTCGTCGACACCTGGGGGATCCCGCGCGGCAAGCGCGTGCCGGTCAGGCAGTTCCTGCGCGGGTCGGGCTTCGCGATCGCCAATGTCGTCTACACCTGGGATCCGGCGTGCGGCATCTTCGACACCCCCTGGACGTCCGTCGGTGAGGGCGTGCCGGACATGCACGCCATCCCCGACCTCTCCAGCTTCCGCATCGCCGGGTGGACCGACGGCGTGGGTGTGGTGCTGTGCGACACGTTCCACCCCGATGGCCGACCGATCGAGATGGACGCGCGCGCCATGCTCAAGCGCCAGCTCGCCCGTGCGGCGGAGATGGGCTACGGCGTCGATGCCGCCACCGAGCTGGAGTTTCACGCCTTCACCGCCGACTGGAAGCCGATCTACGACGACATCAGCGCCTACTCCATCTACCGCGGGTGGGAGATGGAGCCGTTCATGCTCGACATCCGCGAGAGCCTGCGCAAGACCGACATCGAGGTCGAGGCCTGCAATGTGGAGTACGGCCCGGGCCAGACCGAGATCAATGTCCGCTACGGGCCGATGATGAAGATGGCCGACGACACCGTGCTGTTCAAGTACATCG
>CAYFLO010000301.1:0-2431 GCA_964343995.1 uncultured Bifidobacteriaceae bacterium | reverse complement strand
CATCAGCACGCACTTCGTCCCGGCGATGCACGATCACGGCGTCTCGGCCACCACGGCGGCGAGCCTGCTCGCCATCGTCGGCGTCTTCGACCTCATCGGCACGATCGGATCGGGCTGGCTCACCGACCGCGTCGACCCGCGCCTCCTGCTGGTCCTGTACTACGGCCTGCGCGGGGTCGCACTGCTCGCGCTCCCGATCTTCTTAGGCCCGCAGATCGACCCGCCGATCATCGTCACGATGATCCTGTTCGGCCTGGACTGGGTGGCCACGGTGCCACCCACCGCCCTGCTGTGCTCGCGGATCTACGGTCCTGAGCGCGGACCGATCGTGTTTGGCTGGGTGTTCGCCTCACACATGATCGGCGCGGCCGCGGCCGCCACCGTGTCCGGAGCGATCCGCGACTCCATGGGCGACTACGCCACCGCCTGGTACCTCGCCGGGGCACTCGCCCTGCTGGCCGCACTGGCCAGCCTGGCGATCCCCCGCACGCGGGCGGCGCTCAGCGTCAGGCGACCGGCTGCCCGCTGAGCACGCGGTAGGTGTACGCGTACGCCAGCGCCGGGATGCCAAGGATCAGCGTCAGCGCGATCGGGATGGTCGCCAGCAGGCCGATGCAGATGAGCAGGATGCCGCCGACGATCGCCACCACGACGATGCCGATGGTGATGAGGGCGAGCAGCACCTGAAGGCCCAGGATCTGGCCGAAGTGCGGCTTGACGAGATCCCACGAGCGCCAGAGCCCCGACAGGCCCTTGGCCTCCTCGCCCAGGATCGCGTAGCCGTACAGGCAGAAGAACAGGGCGACGACGAAGCCCAGGATGATGCCGAGCACCAGGCCGATGATCACCCACGCCACCTGATTGGCGGCGATGGTGATGACCAGGCCGATGACCGTCGGGATGGCGATGCCGATGGTGATGACGATGCCGACGATGATTGATGAGCCCAGGTAGCGGCCGTAGCCGTGGAAGCCGAAGAGCTTGCCGATGTGGACGCGGTCACCTGTGGTGACGGCCAGGGCGATGCGCACGATGCCCAGGGCGAAGAAGATCGAGACGAGGAACTGCACGATGCCGCCGACGGCGACCAGGCCGGCCTCGGCACCGCTCATCCCGCCCTGGCCCGCCACGACCTGCCCCATGTCCATGGTCGAGGGGTTGGAGAGCTGGGAGAAGTCGTAGTTCGGGGTGCCGTGCCAGGTGAAGATGGCGTTCACGACGCCATTGATGGCCGACATGATGATCGCCACGAGGAGCAGCCACCAGAAGTTCTTCCACGACTTCTTCCACCCGAAGGTGATGGCGGCGCCGACGGTGTAGGGGGCCGGGGCGCTCGATGCCGCGGGGGTCTCCATGGCCATGTTCTCTCCTCCAGTGATCAGACTCAGCGATGGTAGCCACGCGCACGCGCGATCAGCCGCAGGCTCGCGCGGGTGGGAAGCCCTCCTGAGGCACTGCCCTCGCTGCGAAACGTTCGCAAATGGCCGTCTGGCCCACGACCGCCGTCTCCCCCACCCTCCTAGCCTTCGATTCATGCGCGCGACCGCCTCGATGCCCCTGCTGACCAAGCGGGTTCACATCGACCTCATGCGCACGTCGTCCATGGCCTGTCGGTAACCGTCCTTCCGCGCTGGCATCGCTCCTGCGGTGCCCGCGATCCGGCCCCTCCGACACCCCCTGGACAAAGGAATCCCGATGACCTGCCTCACCGTTCTGCTGGCCTCCGGCACCGACTCCCGCTTCGAGGAGCTGACGGTCCTCGCGACCCGCGTGCAGGGGCAGCTCGGCACTCCTGTCGCCATCGCCTACGCCGACCGCGCCTGGCCCACGCTCACCGCTGCCCTCGGACGCGCCCTCGACGGTGGCCCCGTCGATGAGGTTGTCGTCGTGCCGATGTTCCTGCACGCCGGCTATCCCGCCACCGTCGACCTTCCCGCCAGCGTCGCGCGTGCCCGCCTGGAGCACGACATCCCGATTCGCGTCACCGCACCGCTGCAGCCCGACCTGTCGCTTCTGCCCGCACTGGACCGCCTTGCACCCGCTGGCCGACCCGTGGTGCTCGTCCCCGAGGACACTCGCGACGGTGCCGTGCGCGCGCGACTGGATGCGCTGGCCCAGGCGTGGTCAGCGGAGCGCCGCACTCCCGTCGCCGTGGGCTACCCCGTGAGCGCACCGACCGCGGCCACGCAGACCACGCGCCTGACCCAGGGACGGCGTCGTCCGGTGACGGTGTCGTTCACGGTGCCCGCGCTGGCGAAGGCACCCGAGCTCGCCACCCTGGTGGCCCGGCGTGCGACCGAGGCCCCGGTCACGTCCAGCCCTGTGCCGATCGGCAGTGCGCCACAATGGCGAGGCGCGCGCCCGTAGCTCAACGGATAGAGCAACCGGTTTCTACCCGGTCGGTTGGGGGTTCGATTCCCTCCGGGCGCAC
>CAYFLO010000300.1:0-2436 GCA_964343995.1 uncultured Bifidobacteriaceae bacterium | reverse complement strand
CCCGAGGCGAGCGAGGCGATGGCCCGGGTGACGATGGACGGCCTGCTGGACAAGATCCGCACGATCACCGGACACGACTCCCGGGCGATCCTGCCCACGATCGAGGTCCCCACCCTCGTCCTTGTCGGAGCCCGGGACGACGAGACGCCGCCCTCGTACGCTGAAGCCATCGTCGACCTCATGCCGAACGCGCGCCTGGAGGTGATCCCGGACGCCGGGCACCTGCTCAACCTCGAGGCGCCCGACGCCGTGAACGACGCGATCCGCCGACACTGGGAGTCCGCATGACCACTCGCCCGCCCGCGGCTGAATGGCGCTGGATCGAGAGCTTCGCCCGGCACTTCGCCGTCAACGGAGTCGTCCCCGGCATGGAGTGCATCGTGCTGTCGGAGTCCGGCAGTCGTGCCGACCTCGTGGAGACCTCTCTGCTGGCCCTGGAGTCCCTCGGCGCACGTCCCTTCGAGGTGGTCATGCGCACCCCGGCCAACCCCGGGCCGGTGGCCATCCGCTCCACCGGTGCGAGCGTGGCCATCAACGGCATCAACGGAGCGGTGAGTGCGCTGTCGTCAGTTCCCTTCGTCGTCGACTGCACGGTCGAGGGCATGCTCCACGCCCGGGAGCTCGGTCCGATCCTGTCGGCCGGCACGAGCATCCTCATGGTGAGCAACGAGCACCCCGAGGTCTACGAGCGGATGGTGCACGACCCGGTCATGGCCCAGCGCGTGCATGCCACGCACGAGGTCATGAAGGCCTCGCGCGTCATGCGCGCGACGAGCGAGCACGGCACCGACGTCACCGTCGAGCTCGCCGGCGCGTTCACGGCCGGATCCACCGGTGTCGTCTCGGGCCCGGGCTCCATCGCCCACTGGCCCGGTGGCCTCGTGCTCGCGTTCCCCGCCCGCAACACGGTCAACGGCACGATCGTCATGGCCCCCGGCGATATCAACCTCACGTTCAAGCACTACATCACCGAGCCGATCGAGCTGCGCATCGAGAACGACTACGTCGTGGAGATCAAGGGGGCGGGCTACCAGGCCGAACTTATGCGCTCCTACGTCTCGGCGTTCGACGCCGATGCCTACGCCACCTCGCACATCGGCTTCGGCATGAATCCGGGTGCGCGCTGGGACTTCCTTGAGCTCTACGACCGCTCGATGGTCAACGGCACCGAGGCCCGCGCCTTCGCCGGCAACTTCCTGTTCAGCACCGGTGCCAACGAGACGGCGCAGCGCTTCACCGCGGGCCACTTCGACCTGCCCATGCGCAACCACAGCGTCTGGCTCGACGAGCATCAGGTCGTCGACCGCGGTGTGCTC
Source organism: uncultured Bifidobacteriaceae bacterium (assembly GCA_964343995.1). Taxonomy (GTDB): domain Bacteria; phylum Actinomycetota; class Actinomycetes; order S36-B12; family S36-B12; genus JBAWXR01. The sequence continues at coordinate 1,120 of CAYFLO010000300.1, read as the reverse complement.
GTCGGCGTGGCCGCCGGAGAGGGGCTCTAGCCGTGGCACCCCAGGTCGACGTCGTCTTCCCCGATCTCCTGGGGCTCCTGCACGGCAAGACGGTTCCCGACGCGCGCGTGGAGCACCCCACGCACTACGCGATCACCGTGATGGTGCAGGGACTGGACCTGGGCTTCCTGGAGACCGCGCACTACTCCACGAGTGCGGGCTTCCCGGACATGGAGGCGCGCATCGATATGTCGACGCTGCGCCCCTGGACAAACGGGCGCCGCACGGCGATGGCGAACCTGCACTTCGCCGACGGACGCCCGCTGCCGCTGGACTCCCGGCGCGCCCTGCAGTCGGTGATCGACCGCTGGAACGAGCGCGGACTCGTCCCGGTCACCGGCCACGAGATGGAGATGTTCCTCCTGGCCGGCCGCCAGCCGCTGACCAAGCTCCCCGTCCCCGACCACCGCGTCTACGGCATCGGCCCGGGCGCCGACCCGACCGGCACGCTGGAGGCGATCGTCGAGGCCGCTGAACTCTGCGACCTGGGCATCGAGGGTGCCAACAGCGAGTTCACTGCGTCGCAGGTCGAGGCCTCGCTGCACTATCGCGAGGCGATGGCCTCAGCCGACGCCGCGCTGCTGTTCCGCACGCTCGCCCGCGAGGTGGCCCGCGCGCGCGATATCGACGTCACCTTCATGGCGCGCCCCTTCGGCGACACCGTGGGCAACGGCATGCACGTCAACATGAGCCTGGCCACCCCCGACGGCGCCAACGCATTCGAGGACACCGCCGATCCCCTGGGCATCTCGACCGTCGCGCGCCACTTCATCGCCGGCCTGCTGGAGCATCACGAGGCCCTCGCCGCCTTCGCCGCCCCCACGGTCAACTCCTACAAGCGGCTCACGCCCGGCATGCTCAGCGGCTACTGGGCCAACTGGGGTATCGACAACCGCATCTCCACCGTGCGCGTGCCCGGCCAGCGCGGGGCGACCACCCGCGTCGAGCACCGCATGGCCGATGGTGCCGCCAACCCGCACCTGCTCTCGGCAGCTCTTTTCGCCGCGGGCCTCGACGGTGTGGAGCGCGCCCTGCCGCTGCCCGAGCCGCAGATCGGCGATGCCGATGCCGAGCCCAACAC
>CAYFLO010000299.1:0-2457 GCA_964343995.1 uncultured Bifidobacteriaceae bacterium | reverse complement strand
CACGAGGCCCGTCCACGTGCGCGAGCGCGCACCGGCCTTGACCCGGATCCAGCGCCCCCACTTCTCACCGGTCTGCAATCGCACCTGGTAGGCGTTCACCGCCGCGCCGCCGGTGCGGGCGGGTACCTTCCACGCGACCGTCGCGCGCGTGCGGGTCACCGTGCCGAGCGCGAGCCCGCGCACCGCGGCCGGCTCGGAGCTGGGCGTCACGGTCGCGGATGGCGCTGACGCCGCGCTCGTCCAGGCGGTGCTCGTCGCGGTCACCGAGATCCGGTACGCCGTCCCGTTCGTCAGGCCCTTGATCGTGCACGTCGTCGTCGCGCTCGTGCACGTTGCGCCACCGGGACTGGCTGTCGCCGTGAACGAGGAGATCGCCGTGCCGCCGCCGCTCGTCCACGACACGACCGCGCTGCGGCGGCCGCGCTTGGCCGTCACTCCCGCGGGCACGGGGTCGTACGTGGTGAGCATCGCCGCGTCCGCCCGCGAACCCGTCCGCACGTTCAGGTTCGTCACCTCGACCGCGACCGCGCCCGCGCTGCCGATCGGCGCGGTCGCCGTGATCGTCGTCGGGTTCACGACCGTCACGCCCGTCGCCGCCTTGCCGCCGATCGACACGGTCGCACCCGCCATGAAGCCGCTGCCCGAGATCGTCACGGGGCCGCCGGCGGCCGACAGGAGCGACGGCGAGACGCCGGTGATGGCGGGCGTGCAGACGCCGGTGAGGGTGCCGCCGCCGGCTGAGACCACGTCACCGCACTGGCCGTTGTCGCCCCAGCCGGACGTGCCGGTCGAGAACGTGAGGGAGCCGTTGTAGGTACTCAACGCATCGGCGGCGAGCGTCGCCGGCCGATCGCCGAGGAAGGTCACGTCGGCGAGCGCGGTGTCGTTGTTCACGATCACCGACCCGACGGACGTGACGGTGGCGGGGATCCGCAGCACGCCGGTCAGCGCCGGATTGTCGCCGAACACCGACTGGCCGATCGACAGGAGGCCGCTGTTCAGCGTGATCGACGTGAGCCGCGTATTCTCGAAGGCGCCGTCGCCGATGGTCTGCACCGTCGACGGCAACGTGACGGTGCCCGCCAGCGTCGTGCTGCGAAACGCGACGTTGCCGATCGTCACGAGTCCCTCGTTGAGCGTGACGGACGTGATGCTCGTCTGGTCGAAGGCGCCGTAGCCGACCGTCTGCACGAGCGGCGGCAGCACGATCGGCCCGGCGACGGGCGTGTCCTCGAACGCACCGTCGCCGATCTCGCGCAGGTTGGCGCCGAGCGCCACGCCGGTCAGCCCCGTGTGGCGGAACGCGCGATTGCCGATGGTCGAGACGCTGTTCGGGATCGTCAGCGTGCCGGTGAGCGCGCCGTCCTGGTAGAAGGCTTCGACCGGGATCGTCGTCAACGAGGTGCTGAGCGATATCGACGCGAGGTGCACCGCCTGGTAAAAGGCCCCGAGCCCGAGGGTCGTCACCGAGTTGGGCATCGAGAACGACGTCAGGCCCGCCCCCTGGAAGGCGGACGCGCCGATCGACGTCAGCTGGCTCACGCCCGGGAACGTCACGCTCGTCAGGTTGCTGTCGTTGTAGAAGGCCGACGTGCCGATCGCCGTCACGGTGCTCGGGACCGCAATCGACGCGAGCGCGGTGTCGCCGTAGAACGCGCCGTTGCCGATCGTCTGCAGGCCAGGCGGGAGCGTCACGGTCGTCAGGCCCGTCAGCCCGCTGAGCGCGTAGCTGCCGACGCTGGTGAGACTCGTCGCCGCCGACGCGTCGACAGAGACGAGGTTGTTCGCACCGCCGTTGTTGGACGGCGCCAGCGCGTTGCTGGCGATGCTCGTGATCGGCACCCCGCTCTTCGACACCGGGATCGTCAGGTGCGTGCACGACACGTTCGCGAGGTTGGTGACGACGCCGCCGCTCACGTCGAGGTCCGCACCGGAGCAGTTGACCAACGCGCTCGCCGTCGACGGCAGGCCGGCACCGAGCGCGAGCGCGGTGAACAGGACGACAGCGAAGCGCCGCACGCGTCCAGCCTACCCGCCCGTCGGCGTGAACCGCATCAGCGGTAACCCGGTCGCGTCGACCTTCGACCCGTTCGCAGCGGTCGGGCTCGGCGCAGCAGCGTGGCCTCGACTGCGCCCGTGTGCGCCGGGTCCGTGCCCTCGACCTGCAGGCTGCACTGCGGCAGGATCATCCACGAGGCTTGGACGACCGGCGCCGTGGTCTGGCCGTCGACGGCAGCGCCAGCGCGAACAGCAGCCTCCTCCTCACGCCGGCGACCGTACCATACGCCTGGCTGGACGATCAATCGCGGACGCGCTCGCAAGGGGGGCCTTGCCCGCCGGGTGCATGTGCGATACGTTGTGTGAAACGTTTCACCGAGGAGGGACGTTGGCCGTCAACGCCGTCGACACGCACGAGATCGTCCGCCGCTTCCGCAACGAGGACGGCACCTACCGCCT
>CAYFLO010000298.1:0-2466 GCA_964343995.1 uncultured Bifidobacteriaceae bacterium | reverse complement strand
GGGCACGAGACCGACCTGTCCAAGACCGTGCGGGTGCAGGAGCTCATCCACGCGTTCCGCGTGCGCGGCCACCTCATGGCCGACACCGACCCGCTGGAGTACCGCCAGCGCACCCATCCCGACCTCGACGTCCTCACCCACGGACTGACCCTGTGGGACCTCGACCGCGAGTTCCCCACCGGCGGCTTCGGCGGTCGACCGCTGATGAAGCTGCGCGACATCCTGGGTGTCCTGCGCGACTCCTACACGCGCACGATCGGCATCGAGTACATGCACATCCAGGACCCCGAGCAGCGCCGCTGGATCCAGGAGCGCGTGGAGGTGCCCCACGCCAAGCCCGACCGCGAGGAGCAGCTGCGCATCCTGCGCAAGCTCAACGAGGGCGAGGCGCTGGAGAACTTCCTGCAGACCAAGTTCGTGGGCCAGAAGCGCTTCTCGCTGGAGGGCGGAGAGTCGCTCATCCCCATGCTCGACATGGTGCTCACCGCCGCCGCGCACGAGTCGATCGTCGAGGTCGCCATCGGCATGCCGCACCGCGGTCGCCTCAACGTGCTCACCAACATCGCCGGCAAGTCCTACGGCCAGGTCTTCCGCGAGTTCCAGGGCGACTTCGGCGACGACGCCGTGCAGGGCTCCGGCGACGTCAAGTACCACCTGGGCACCGAGGGCACGTTCACCGCACCCGACGGCGCGCAGACCAAGGTCTACCTCGCCGCCAACCCCTCGCACCTGGAGGCGGTCGACCCGGTGCTGGAGGGAATCGTGCGCGCGCACGAGGACCTGCTCCCGCGCGAGCGCGCCTTCGACATCCTGCCGGTGCTCATCCACGGCGACGCGGCCTTCGCCGGCCAGGGCGTGGTGGCCGAGACGCTGCAGATGTCGCAGATCCAGGGCTACCGCACCGGCGGCACGCTGCACATCGTCGTGAACAACCAGGTCGGCTTCACCACCAGCCCGCGCTACTCGCGCACGTCCGTGTACTGCACCGACGTGGGCCGCATGGTGCAGGCGCCGATCTTCCACGTCAACGGTGACGACCCTGAGGCCGTCGTGCGCGTGGCCCGGCTCGCCTTCGACTTCCGCCAGGCGTTTCACAAGGACGTCGTCATCGACCTGGTCTGCTACCGCCGACGCGGCCACAACGAGGCCGACGACCCTTCACTCACCCAGCCGCTCATGTACGCCCTCATCGACACCAAGTTGTCGGTGCGCAAGGCCTACACCGAGGCCCTCATCGGCCGTGGCGACATCACACTGGACGAGGCCGAAGGCGCCCTGAAGCACTTCCAGGAGCAGCTGGAGAAGGTGTTCCAGGAGTCGCAGGTCGGCGCCGACCACTCGTCGTTCAGCGTGGCCAACGACGACATCCTTGCCCACGGCGAGCGCACCCTGGAGCCGCAGGGTTTCGCCGCCGACATCACCACGGCCATCACCCCCGAGCAGGTCGAGACGGTTATCGCCTCGCAGCTGCACATGCCCGACGACTTCACCGTGCACCCGCGCCTGGCCCCGCAACTGGAGCGGCGCGCGGCGATGGTGCGCGAGGACGCCATCGACTGGGGCATGGCCGAGGCGCTCGCCGTCGGCAGCCTGCTCATGGACGGACGCACGGTGCGCCTGGCCGGCCAGGACGTGCGCCGCGGCACCTTCGGCCACCGCCACATGGTCATCGTCGACAAGCAGACCGGCTGGCAGTACAAGCCGCTGAAGCAGTGCTACCGCGGCGACGCCAAGCTCTACGTCTATGACTCCCCGTTGAGCGAGTTCGCCGCGATGGGCTTTGAGTACGGGTACTCCGTGGCGCGTCCCGACGCCCTGGTCATGTGGGAGGCGCAGTTCGGCGACTTCGCCGACGGCGCCCAGACGATCATCGACGAGTTCATCTCCAGCGGCGAGCAGAAGTGGGGCCAGCGCTCGTCGCTGACCCTGCTGCTCCCCCACGGGTTCGAGGGCCAGGGACCCGACCACTCGTCGGCTCGCATCGAGCGCTACCTGCAGCTGTGCGCGCAGGACAACATCATCGTCGCGATGCCGTCCACCCCGGCGTCGTACTTCCACCTGCTGCGCCTGCAGGCCAACGCGCGCGTCGTGCGTCCGCTGGTGATCTTCACCCCCAAGTCGCTGCTGCGCGCCAAGCAGGCGGTGTCGAAGGTCGAGGAGTTCACCACCGGGCACTTCCACCCGGTCATCACCGATCCCACGCACACCGGCGCCGGCATCCGTCGGGTGCTGCTGTGCAGCGGCAAGGTCTACTACGACCTCGCGGCGCATCGTGAGCGCGAAGGCATCACCGATGTAGCGATCGTGCGCCTGGAGCGGCTCTACCCGCTGCCGGTGCGCACGCTGCCGCCGGCACTCGCCGCCTCCCCCGATGCCGAGGTCGTGTGGGTTCAGGAGGAGCCGGCCAACCAGGGTGCCTGGAGCTTCCTGGCGATGAACCTGCCACAGGTGATCGGTCGTCCGCTG
>CAYFLO010000297.1:2247-2478 GCA_964343995.1 uncultured Bifidobacteriaceae bacterium | reverse complement strand
CCGCTGCGCACCGAACGCTCAAGGGCAGCAATGAGCGGCCGCCAACTCGGCTCCCCCACAAGAGGTGCCCACGCCTCACGCACGGTGGCTCCCATCGCCAGGGACCGGGCCACGCGGACCAGCACCGGCCCGGCGGGTTCGGGAAGGGATTCCGCGATCGCACGCACCGCGACCACAAGCGGCGCCCCCGAAGCCACGATGACCGACAGGAGATCGGCGGCCGCTATCGCC
>CAYFLO010000297.1:0-2237 GCA_964343995.1 uncultured Bifidobacteriaceae bacterium | reverse complement strand
CCCTGCGGGCCGGTATCGCCTGTCGGGCCAGGCGAGGGTCCGTGCGTCGACGACGCCAGCGGTGTCGGCGGCCGAGGCCCGACGTGAACGTGCGCAGGCGTACATCGCGCGGCGCGGCAAGCATCAGGGCTGCCGCGGTGGCGGCAAGGACAGCGGCGACGACGCTCACATCAGGTGTCCGACCCCCGCAGCGATGCGCGATGTCCATGCCATCCCGGCCACGGTGAGGGCGATGCCGACGACCGCGCACAGTTCTCCGGCGCGGGTACCGAGCAGCCACGCCAACGGATCGGCACCCAGGAGCAGGCCGAAGGCGACGCCGACCAGGGGAAGGACCGACAGCACCCGGGCGGTCGCGCGCGGTCCGGCCAGGTGGGCGTCGAGCTGGGAACGCACGTCTTGCTCGCGACGTGACGTGTCGGCCAGGACCGCGACGGCGTCAGCCAACCCGGTCCCGTGCCGCGCGGCCACCTGCCACAGCGTGGCCAGCGATACCAGAGCCGACTCGTCGTGGTCGGCAGCATCAATGCGCAGGGCCGCAGCGACGTCACTTCCGACGCGCGCCGCTGAGACGGCCGCGGGCCAGGCACAGGGCTGACCCGCGGCAGACACCAGAGCCCGCGTCGGAGGTTGACCTGCGTGGAGCTCGGCCGCCAGCGCGGTGAGCGCCTGAAGCACGGCGGCACGCCGCTGCTCGCGAGCACGTCGAGCCCAGGGTCCGAAGGGAAGACGTGCCAGGCGATCACGCCACGAGCGAGCGGACCGCTCATGTGCCAGAAGTCGGAGACGCTCCACCGCCACGGACGGCAGGACCAGGGCGACTCCGATGGACACCGCCAGTGCAGCAAGGAGCGTCATCGCACCAGTGCCTGCCAGACGTCGTGGGCCTCGTCGGGGACGAGATGGTCGCCGAGGCGCGTGAGAGCCGGGCGCATCACCACGCCACCCGCGGCACGATCGAGCACGTGCACGGAGCGCACCTGCCGATCGCTTCCGGCACGTGCCACATGGACGACCGCACGCACGGCCGATGCGAGGAGCGCATGGGCCGCTGCGCGGTCGAGCCCGGCGAGCAGGGCGAGTGCCTCGATGCGGGCGGGAACATCGGCGGCGGAGTTGGCGTGAACGGTTCCGCATCCGCCTTCATGCCCGGTGTTGAGGGCGATGAGGAGGTCCACCACTTCAGGACCGCGCACCTCACCGACGACGAGACGGTCAGGGCGCATCCGAAGGGCCTGTCGGACGAGGTCGCGCAGCGACACCGTGCCCGCGCCCTCGGCGTTGGCCACGCGCGACTGCAACCGCACGACATGCGGGTGATCGGGGTGCAGCTCGGTCGCGTCCTCGACGATCACCACACGACGCTGCGGCTCCTCAAGGCCGAGCAGAGCGCCCAGGATGGTGGTCTTGCCGGCGCCCGTGCCCCCACTCACCAGAAACGAGGTGCGCGAGGAGATGAGGTCGGCTAGCGCCTGGGCACCCGTCTCGTCGACTGTGCCGCACGTGACGAGGTCGTCGAGGGTGAGGGCCCGACGTGACGGCACCCGAAGCGACAACACCGTTCCGTCGACGGCCAGAGGGGGTAGCGCCGCGTGGAGTCGGATGCCATCGGGCAGGCAGGCATCGACGAAGGGAGAGGCGTCATCGAGGCGCCGTCCGGTGCTCGTCGCCAGCCGCTGGGCAAGGCGACGCACGTCGTCGTCGGATCCCAGGTCAAGGTCGGTGCGTTCCAGTCCTTTGCCGCGATCGACATAGACCTCGCGCGGACCATTGACGAGCACATCGGTGACACCGGGCTCGCGCAGCAGGAGTTCCAGTGGCCCCGCACCCACGAGGTCGTCACGAAGGGCGCGCACCAACTCCAGCGCGGCCGCGTCTCCCACGACGATCCCCTCGCGCCGAAGCGCCTGCGCGACGCCGGCGAGGGTGGCCGGGGCACCATCGGCGACCAACCGGGTCCGCACCCTCTCAAGCAGCATCATGCGGCGCTCGTGGTGCGCGCATGCGCACGCGTGCGGTCCTGAAGGTCGGCCAGGAGGGTGCGGCACGATCGGGCGTAGGCGTCGCGCAACGAGGGCGGCTCACCGTTGTCCGCGCGTGCGGCCACCGAGCGCAGGTACGGCAGAACCGCCGTGGCCGGGCGCCTCAGCGCCTCCTCCATGTCCCCCAGACTCACCCCACCGGGCTGCTCGCGTACGACGATGCGCGCCTGCGCGGGCATACCAGCGAGCATCGTC
>CAYFLO010000296.1:1847-2478 GCA_964343995.1 uncultured Bifidobacteriaceae bacterium | reverse complement strand
CCGTGAGGCTGGTGAACCTGCTGTGATGCGTCCTGCCTTCGTAAGCCGGATCGCCGACCGCACCCGCGACGATCGCGGCGGCGCGATGCTCCTGGTGATGGCCTGGAGCATGATCCTGCTCGTTCTCGCCCTCGTCGTCGTGCAGGCGGTCGTGCGTCGAGTAATCCCGTCGGACACCACCGAACAGTCGTACGCCGCCCTCTCCGCGGCCGAGGCCGGCATCGACGACTACCGCGCCCGCCTGCTCGCCGACCCGGTCTACTTCGCCACCTCCCACGCCGACAATGCCGCGCTGTCCGGCTGGTCGACCGTGCCGGGTGGCGCGTCGAGTGCCCAGTTCCACTACGTCGTCGATGCCTCGCGTGCCGGCGTCGGCGGTGAGATCCACCTGTACGTCACCGGACGCTCAGGAAACGTCAGCCGCACGATCGAGGCGGTGCTGTCGAAGCGCTCGACCCTGGACTACGTCTACATGAGCGACATTGAAACGCCTGCCCCCGACCTGCCCGGCGCGTACTCCACGGCGGCCAACTCCGGAGGCACTGGGCAGACGGCCCGACAGCTGGCCGAGAAGGTCTGCTCGCGGCACTGGTACGAGTCCGGCCAGGTGAATCCCACGACCACGGGCAAC
>CAYFLO010000296.1:0-1777 GCA_964343995.1 uncultured Bifidobacteriaceae bacterium | reverse complement strand
GTGCCGCAGCACCGCCGAGGGCCTGCAGGCCTCCGAGGTCGGCTGCCAGGCCAATCGCCGCTTCATCGCCACCTCCGGCGAGGGCCTCACCGACAACATCGGCAACCAGGTCTCGTGGAACTCCTCGTACCAGGGCGACGCCTACCGGCCCAAGACGGGCGACTCGACCACCCGCAATCCCCGCTACGACACCGTGCTGGCCCTGCCGGAGTCCCCGGCCCTGCTGAAGAAGCACGCCAGCGACACCGGGTGCGTCTTCACCGGACCCACGCGCATTCGGTTCTCCGTGGAGTCCGGCGTGGGGTACATGTACGTCACCAGCCCGGACACCAAGGTGACGTCGGCCGCGTGCGGCGGCACCGGACTTCTGGGCACCGCCACGGTGCAGCCCACCAAGAAGATCGACATCAGCCAGTTCACCGACCTGGCCATCTATGTGCAGAACGTGCGCCGCTCCACCGAGACCGATGATCCGGACAACGCCTACGACCTGTCCAACCAGTGGGCGTCGGGCACCGAGCCCACCTGTCAGCGCAAGGGCACCAACCCGTATCCGTTCGTCATCCCCAGCGACTCCGTGGACCAGGCCAACTTCAACTCCGGCTCCACCTACCGTGGCTTCCCGTCGGAGCAGGCCAGCCAGACCTCCCCGTGGTACTCCACCGGCTGCAGCAACGGTGACCTGTACATCCAGGGCACCTACCAGGGCCGCATGACCATTGCCACGGAGAACAACATCGTCATCACGTCCAGCCTGCTGGACAGCACGGCCGACGCCACCGGCAAGCCGGCGGCCTCGTCGCAGAGTGCCCTGGGTCTGGTGTCGGACAACTTCACCTACCTGTACCGGCCGTTCAAGTCCGACAACACCACCTGGGTGGGTGACTGGAAGTCGTCGAACGCCCAGGACCCCAAGCTCGACGTGGCGATCCTGGCCGTCACCCAGTGCTTCGCCGCCCAGGACCCGTCGTTCGGCAGCAGCAACGGCTCGATCTACCTGTGGGGCTCACTGGCGCAGAAGTACCGGTGCATCGTCGGCTACGGCGGCGGCTACGGCAAGAAGTACTCCTACGACTCCCGACTGGGGCACGTGACGCCGCCGTACATGCTTGAGCTGTCGAACGAACCGTGGAAGGTCGTGCGCTACGCGGAGGTGACGGCGGCGACGCAGCCGCTGGGCTCGCGTACCTACTCCCTGCTCCTGCCCGAGGAGGCCGGTGGCACGGTGGCGCGCCTGAGCACGTCCGGGGCGGCGACGGTGAACGTCACGGGCACGTCGGCCACCGTCAATGCGACGACAGCCGGGACGATCGTCATCACCTATGACGTGACGAGCGCGGCCCTGGGCACGCAGACGCGGCGCCTGGTGATTGTGGCGGGGAATCCGTAGACGAGCGGTGAGTCGCGGCTAGCGACGCGGCTCAGAGACGAGCACGGCCTGGAGGGCGTCGAACTCCTCCACGCACTTGCCCGAGCCGAGCGCCACACAGTCCAGCGGGCGGTCGGCGATGACGATGGGCATGCCGGTCTCGTGGCGCAGCCGCTCATCGAGGCCGCGCAGCAGTGCTCCGCCGCCGGTGAGGACGATGCCGCGGTCCATGATGTCGCCGGAGAGCTCCGGCGGGGTGCGGTCGAGGGTGGCCTTGACCGCATCGACGATGGCGTGGACCGGCTCGTCGATGGCCCGGCGGATCTCCTCGGCCGTCACCACGATGGTGCGGGGCAGGCCGGTGATGAGGTCGCGGCCGCGGATCTCGGCGTGCGGCTCATCGGGCAT
>CAYFLO010000295.1:0-2491 GCA_964343995.1 uncultured Bifidobacteriaceae bacterium | reverse complement strand
GGTCCACGGATCGGTGACGATCCGCGAGACGAGGACCTCCACCGTACCCACGCCCTTGGTCGCCGCGAGGGCCGAGCCGAGCTGGTCGGCCGCGACCACCAGCCACGGCCACTCCCCCGCCCAGTGCGCGACGTCGATGACGGCGCACCCCCCGGCGGCCAGGTGGTCCTGGGTGCGGTGATGGCGAAGGTCGGACGTGACGTAGGCATCGGCCGCCTGCGCGGCGACTGGCAGCAGGTCGCCACCGGAGCCGCCGCACACCGCGACCGTGTGCACCGGTGCGTCCAGATCGCCGGCCACCCGCACGCCGTGGTGCGTGGCCGGCAGCGCCGCGGCGACCGTCTGGGCGAAGGCGGCCACCGTGGTGGGCTGGTCGAGCACGCCGACGCGTCCGGTGCCCGTGCGCGAACCGGGGGCGTCGGGCACGAGCGGGCGAAGGTCGGCAAGGCCCAGGGCCGCGGCCAGCGCGTCGGAGACCCCGGGGTCGGCGTGATCGGCATTGGTGTGCGCGGCGTACAGCGCGATGCCGTGGCTCACCAGGGTGTGCACCACGCGCCCGCCGGGGGTGTCGGCAGCCACTGAGTGCACGCCGGACAGGAACAGCGGGTGGTGGGTGAGGACGAGGTCGGCCTGGACGAGCAGGGCCTCGTCGACCACCTCAGCGACGGGGTCGACGGCTAGCAGGATCCGGCTCACCGTGGCATCGGGATCGCCGCACACCAGGCCGATCGCGTCCCAGTCGGCCGCGAGGGCCGGCGGCCACAGGCGCTCGACCTGCTCCACCACCTGCCGCACGGTCGCCATGGCCGGCAGGCTACCGAGCGGCCCACGACGGCACAGGCGGACGCTTCGCTAGCCTCGTCGCGGGCCTATAGCTCAGTTGGTAGAGCGCCTCCCTTACAAGGAGGATGTCGTCGGTTCAAGTCCGGCTGGGCCCACGGGGACTTCCGTCGCCGCGTGCGCCGGGCAGTCAGAGTGCCGCGAGAGCCTGGGCGTAGTCGTCGGCGCTGCGCGCCTCGCCCGGGCCGTTGACCACGGCCCAGCGCACGATGCCGGCCTTGTCGATGACGAACGAGGCGCGCGTGGCGAAGCCCTTGTCCTCCAGGAACGCCCCGTAGGCGCGCGAGACCACACCGTGCGGCCAGAAGTCGCTCAGCATCGGATGGGTGAGGCCCTCCTGCGCGGCGAAGACCTTCAGCGTGTGCATGCTGTCGCACGACACGCTCAGCACGACGGTGTCGTCGTTGACGAAGTCGGCGTAGCGGTCGCGGATCGTGCACAGCTCACCGGTGCAGATCCCGGTGAAGGCGAACGGATAGAACATGAGCACGACGTTCTTGGCGCCGCGGTAGTCGGCCAGGCTCACCTGCTGCCCGTACTGGTCGGGGAGGGTGAACTCCGGGGCCTGCTGGCCCACCTCGATGCGATCGCTGGGCATGCGACTCCTTGCTAGCGCTTGGCCCGCGGGGCCACCAGGCGGGTGCCCTGCCACGACGAGCCGGCGCTCACCGTGCTCGTCTGCTGCAGACCGGCCGTGGGGGCGGCGTCGGAGATGTCCTCGGGCTCCACGTGCCCGGGGCGTCCGGGCTTGGGGGTGAGCAGCCAGATCACGCCGTGGTCGGCCAACGGGTGGAGGGCGTCGACGAGTGCGTCGACCAGATCACCGTCGTCCTCGCGCCACCACAGCACCACGACGTCGACGACGTCGTCGAAGTCCTCGTCGACGAGGTCCTCGCCCACGACCTCCTCGATCGCCCCGCGCAGGGCCAGGTCGACGTCGTCGTCGTAGCCGACCTCCTGGACCGTCAGGCCGGACTGGAAGCCCAGGCGCCGCGCACGCTCGAGGGCGTCGCCATCTGCCGCGCCGGACACTCCACGCTCCCTTGGTCGTCGGCCTCATAGGTGAGGACGGGCTCAGTCCACCGGACGAGGGGGGTCGGCCGCAACCCCGAGGGGAGAATTGCGCCAAGATGGGGTCCACGTGACGGTGCCCCCACGAGGACGCCGGTCCATGACCGACCCACAGGCGGGCGACCCCCGCCGGGAGGAGCGACGTGACCGCTGCACGCGACCGGGAGTCCCTGCTGGCCGGGGGCCTGCCGACCCAGTACGTCGACGTCGACCCCGACGAGACCGCCGAGTGGGTGGCGTCGCTCGACGACGTCGTCGACCGCGAGGGCAGCGGCCGCGCCCGCTACCTCATGCTGTCGCTTCTGCGCCGCGCCGCCGAGCGCCACGTGGGCGTCCCGAGCCTGCGCAGCACCGACTACATCAACACCATCCCGCCGGAGCGCGAGCCGGTCTTCCCCGGCGATGAGCCCACCGAGCACCGGCTTCGCCAGATCGTCCGCTGGAACGCCGCGATCATGGTCCACCGCGCGCAGCGCCCGGGTGTGGGCGTCGGCGGCCACATCTCCAGCTACGCATCGTCGGCGTCGCTGTACGAGGTCGGCTTCAATCACTTCTTCCGCGGCCCCGACCACCCCGGCGG
>CAYFLO010000294.1:0-2496 GCA_964343995.1 uncultured Bifidobacteriaceae bacterium | reverse complement strand
GCGGATCGAGGGAATGAAGGTGGGCACGTCGACGATGCCCTGCGAATTCGACACCACCACACCCATGGGCACCCAGGTTGGGTCGGAGAAGACCCGTGTGGGCGGGGTGGTCGCGAGAGTGGGGGTAATTGTCAGGAGTGACTGGTTGAAGTCGCGGATCGTGGTGCCCCTCATGCCCGTCATCACCTGGTAGACGGTGTCGGGCGCCGCTGTCAGCGTGACGTTGAGCGGCGACCTCGGATCCAGCAGGACGATGGGCGCTGCGCTCGGAGTCGACGGCAGGGGTGCGTTGATGACGAGTTCCGGCGTGCGGTTGTCGACGGCCTGAGAGGACAGCAGGACACCGTTGCCGAGGCGAATAGGGGTGGGGGTGTTCTGCATCGGCGACACCAGCCGTGCGAGCTCATTGCGCACGTTGGCCGGAGTGTTGGCGGGCAGGGGAGTCGTCGCGATCTGCGTGAGCGGCGCGGCCAGCAGCGAGTCCAGCGAGATCACGGGCGTGACCGTGTCGGGCATGGAATTGAGTGCGGCGAGGTTGGCGATGACGCTGGAGAAGATGCTGCTGGTCGACGACGCAGCTGACGCCGACGGTGTCGTGGAGGGTGCCGCGGCGGATGCTGACGCGCTGACGGTGGGCGTGGGTGTCGTGGATTCCGACGTCTGTGGTGCGGACGGTGTGGATGTTGACGGTGCAGGTGCCGGGTCAGGTGCGGGAGTTGCGACGGGATCGGGTGTCGGCACCACGCATACCTGCCCCGGGTCGCACGCCTGCGCGGGGGCGGCGAGCGCGAGCAGGCTGCCGGCAAGCGCGACCACAAGTGTTGGCAGAAGCGCCGGGAGTCGACGTCGATTGCTCATGGACAACATCGTAGATCGGCGCGGCAGAGGAAGTGGCTCAGTCGCATCTGCTCTCATGTGGCCATGACGTCGGCGGGGGTCGCAAAGACCAAGACCATTGCGATCGCGGTGCTGCTCATGGTGATCGCGGGCTTCGCGCCCGCGATCGTCATGGGAGCGCTGGGCTGGAAGAGCGCGGTCAGCGTGGCGATGCTGGGCGGCCTTGCCACGTTTCTGGCCTGCAGCATGGGTCGCGGCTGGCAGACCGGGATGATCATCGCGGTGCCGTTCTCGGTGATGACTGCACTCACGGTGTGGGCGTCGTCATGGGCGCTGGCAGCGGCCATTGCGCTCGCCGTCACCGCCTTCTTCCGCGGCTACGGCGCGAAGGTAGGACTTCATAACGCCCTGCTCACCACCGTGATTGCCCTGGGCTTCATCGTGGCAACGCCGCCCACCTTCGACGCGCCCCTCCCGACACCGGTGGTGGCCGGCCTGGTCATGCTGGCCACGACCGTGTGGGTGACGCTCGTTGCCTACGTTGCCCGCAGGTGGGTCCGCCCACCCACGCTCGCACCACTGAAGACCCCTCAAGTGCTGCTCTTCAGCTCCGTGTTCGCGCTTATGGTCGGTGTCGCAACCTGGTTCGTCGTCGACTTGCATCTCGGCCACGGCGGCGGATGGATCATCCTGACGATCGCCGTGGTGTACCAGCCCGATCTTGGTCAGGGCTTCAAGAAGGCGGGGGAGCGCGCCCTGGGCACCCTCATCGGGTTCGTGATCGCGATCCTCGTGGGCCTGGTCATCTCCAGTGGCCCCCTGCTGTATGCCGCCGGAGCGGCCTTCATGGTTGTCGCGCTGGTCTTCATGATCGCCGGCAAGCCGTACTGGCAGTTCGCTGCGCTCCTCACACCGGCGATCGTGCTCTTCGCCAGTGCCGGATCGACGGTGAGCAAGATGGCGATCGAGAGACTGGATGCCACGCTCGTCGGCATCGCCATCGTCCTGGTGGTGACGCTGATCGTGCTCCCGCTGGCCAAGCGCATCGGATCAGATGCCAGCCAATCGACAGGTAGTTGAGTTCACACATGCGTTCGGACGCGACCACTGCTGGGGAATCCTTGACGGTGGCCCCGGGCAGAATCGAACTGCCGACACAAGGTTTAGGAAACCTCTGCTCTATCCCCTGAGCTACGGAGCCGGGATACTCGTCCGGTCGGACGCAGCACAAGTCTAGGGAGCAGGCGATGCGTTACCTCCTCGCGGTCATCGATCACGAGACCGGTCAGGCCACCCCGGAGGAGATGGCCGAGATCGACGGCTTCAACGACCGGCTCGTGGAAGAGGGGCGGCTCGTGCTGGCCGTCGGCCTCGCGGCGCCTAAGGATGCGGTGATCATCGATAATCGCGGCGGTCGCGCAGAGATCACGTCCGGCCCACTTGTCGCATCACCGGAGTACATGTCGGGGATGTGGGTGATCGAGGCCGACTCCGACGAGCAGGCGCGTGAGCTCGCGCTGGAGGGCTCGCGCTGCTGCAACCGCAAGGTCGAGCTGCGGGCGATGTTCGGCGGCTGAGCCGTCAGGAGTCCGAGCGGGTCGATTCGCCCGGAAGCGTCGGCACCCGCCAACCCAGGGCCATGGCGCCCAGGCGCACGAC
>CAYFLO010000293.1:0-2501 GCA_964343995.1 uncultured Bifidobacteriaceae bacterium | reverse complement strand
GTGACGTAGGCCGGTCCGAGCAGGCTGGCGGGGAAGATCTTGATCAGGGGTGCGGCCAGCGACACGTACACCTCGCTCGGCGTCATCGTGCCCGGAACCGGCATGAGACCGCGCTCCTGGCAGCGTGTGATGAGTCCCGGCCACGTGGCGAACGACAGGGCGTAGGACGCTCCGGCGTCGGCCGCCTGGTCGACCTGCTGCACGTTGTGCAGGGTGCCGACGCCCACGGTGACGCCTTCCTTGGCCAGCATCATTGCGACGTGGAAGACGTCGGGTGTGGTGGTGGTGAGCTCCACCGCACGGCACCCGCCCTCGATCCACGCCTGCGCGGTGCGCATGGCCGACTCCGGCGAGGAGTCGCGCAGCACGGGCAGGACTCGCTGGGCGGCCAGCACGTCAATCACCGGGTTCGGTGCGAGGTTGGGCAGGCCCGTGGAATCGGCGGTCGAGGCCGAAGCATCTGCGCTGGAGGCTGAGGTCGCGCACCCGGCAAGGAGTGTTCCTGCGCCCACGGCACCCACGGCGCCGGCGACGAGCAGTCCCCGACGATTGAATCCAGTTGAATCCATGGCGTGAGCATAGGAACCCAAGTGCAGGTGCGCCGGTAGCCTCGCGCAGGTGATCACCCGTGCCCCGATCGACGTCGCTGACGCCGTCCTCGACGACCTGCGCGAGCGCATCCGGCACACCCGGTGGTTCGAGGGCATCGAGGGCTGGGACTACGGCACCGACCTGGACTACCTGCGCGGGCTTGCCGCCGAATGGGTGACGACCTTCGATTGGCGGGCCATCGAGGCCCGGCTGAACGCCCTGGGTCCCGTGGAGACGTTCATCGACGGGCAGCGTGTGCATGCCTTCCACCTGCGCTCACCTCGCCCCGACGCGGTCCCGCTCCTGCTCGTGCACGGCTGGCCCGGGTCGGTGCTGGAGTTCATCGACGTCATGGGGCCGCTGGCCGATCCCGATTCCTATGGCGCGTCCGGTGCTCCGGCATTCCACGTGGTGTGTCCGTCCATCCCCGGCTATGGATTCTCCGGGCCCACTCAGGGGCGCGGGTGGAACATCCGGCGTATCGCCCATGCCCTGGACGACCTCATGATCGAACTCGGCTACCCCCGCTATGCCGCCGGTGGCGGCGACTGGGGCGCCACCATCACCACCGACATCGCCCGCTCCGACCGCTCCGACCACCTGCTCGCCCTGCACCTGACGATGCCCACGGGCACGCCGCCGCCGGAGGGCGTCATTGATGAACTCGACGACTTCGAGCGCCAGGGGCTCGCCGACTGGGACCGCGCCGTGGCCACCGGCCTTGTCGCGCACGTCACCGTCAACACCCACCGGCCCCAGACCATGGCCCTAGCCGTCAACGACTCTCCCGTCGGACTGCTGTCGTGGCTGCTGGACATGTGCCGCTCGTTCACGGTGGGGGAGGGCGATGTGGAGAACGCCCTGTCGCGCGAGCAGTTGCTCGCCAACGCCACGGTCTACTGGACCACGGGCACGATCAGCTCAGCCATGCGCCTGTACCGGGAGTGGGCGGAGCAGAAGGCGGCGCAGACCCCGCCGTTCGTCACGGTGCCCACGCACGTGTCGATCTTCCCCCACGACATCCGCCGCTGGCCGCGTGCCTGGGCGCAGCGATGGCTGAACGTCGTGGAGTGGGAGGTGCTCCCGGCCGGCGGTCACTTCGGATCCTGGGAGCAGCCTGCGCTCTACGTCGATGCCATGCGCCGGTCCATGGCCGACGTTCGGCTGCCGTGAGCGCACCGGAGCGCATCGTCGACCTGGACGACCCGCGCCTGGCCGACTACCGCGCGCTCACCGACGTGGAGCTGCGCTCCCGGATCGAACCGGCCGAGGGCATCTTCATCGCTGAGAGCGCCGAGGTACTGGGACGCGCTCTGGATGCCGGTCTGCAGCCCCGGTCGGTGCTGGTCGAGGAACGCTGGCTGGAACCGATGGCCGAGCGCCTGGCCCGGGTGCGGGCGCAGGGGGCGCCGATCCTCGTTGGGTCCCGTGACGTCCTGAGTTCGATCGCCGGATTCCACGTGCACCGCGGGGCCCTGGCGTCGATGAACCGCCCGCCCCTGCCCTCGGTGGACGCGCTCCTAGCAGCCTGCCCGCCCCGTGCCCGCGTCGTCGTGCTCGACGGAATCGTCGATCACACCAATGTGGGGGCGATCGTTCGGTCTGTCGCGGCCCTGGGTGCCGACGCGGTTCTGGTCAGTCCCCACTGCGCCGACCCGCTCTACCGGCGCGCAGTACGGGTGTCGATGGGCACGGTCTTCCAGGTCCCGTGGACGCGGCTGGAGGAATGGCCCAGGGAACTCGATGTCCTGCGCGCTCACGGCTTCGTTACCGCTGCGCTCGCCCTTGCTGATGATGCGATCACGCTTGATGACCACGTCGCCCGTGACCTGCCGAGGGTTGCTCTGGTTCTGGGTGCGGAAGGCGACGGGCTGTCGGCGAGAGAGCTGGACGAGTCCGACCTCATCGTG
>CAYFLO010000292.1:0-2539 GCA_964343995.1 uncultured Bifidobacteriaceae bacterium | reverse complement strand
GCGTCCCACTGCGGCAGGTCGCTGCCGCCGGCGTAGTTGAAGGTGGTGCCGAGCCACTCGTGGGTGGAGACGGGTGCGCCATCGGGTCCGGTCGCGGTGATGATGATCTCCTCGGCGTCGACGTCGCCCAGAGCGATGCCGTACGTGCCGGGCACCGGTGCGGTGTCGAAGGTGATCGTCATCGAGCCGGAAGCCTTGCCGGCGTCGAGCGCAGCGGTGAGGTACTGCTTGCCCGTCGAGGCACCGAACGACTCACCGAACGGGGTCGAGGCACCCAGCGTCGCTGACTTGGCCACGCCGACCTTGGAGTCGGTGCTCGTGACGGTGGCCGCGGGGAACTCGGTGCCGGGGAACGCGAGGGTCGCGCCGTTGCCGGTGCCGTCGGCGGTGATCTCGGCGTACGAGCCGGTGCCGTTGGCGGCCTGAGAGAGGGCGGGGACGACGAGGACTCCGGTGGCGGCCAGGGCGAGGGCGGTGGCACCGATGGTGATTCTGCGCATAGTCCCTGACCCTAAGCGTGACGACGATTCGCACGGAAGCGGCCCAGCAGGTTGAATGCCGGTGCCATGTCCACGACTGTCCCTTCCTCAGACGACACCGACGTGCTCGTCGTCGGCGCCGGGCCCGCGGGCTCGGCCGCCGCCGCCTGGGCCGCGCGGGCGGGCCTGGACGTCACCCTCGTCGACGCCGAGGAGTTCCCGCGCGACAAGCCGTGCGGCGACGGCCTTACCCCCCGCGCCATCGCCGAGATGCAGATGCTGGGCCTGGGCGACTGGCTGGGCGGGCGTGTGCGCAATCAGGGCCTGCGGGCTGCCGGGTTCGGGCAAGAGCTCTACCTGCCGTGGCCGGGAGGATCGCTTCCGGCGTTCGGCAGTGCCGCACCGCGCATGCAGCTCGACGCCGCGATCCGTCAGGTCGCGCTCGACAGCGGTGCCCGCGCGGTCACCGGCCATCGCGCGGTGGGTGTGGAGCGCGACCGCGACCGCATCACATCGGTGCGCTTCACCGTCGGCTCGGGCAAGCAGGCGCGCGAGGCGTCGATCTCGTGCCGACGCGTCATCGTCGCCGACGGCGCGCGCTCGCAGCTTGGCCGCACGCTCGGGCGCGAGTGGCACCGCGGCACGGCCTACGGCGTGGCCGCGCGCGGATACATCGCCTCGGCGCGCAGCGACGACCCGTGGATCTCGTCGCACCTGGAGCTGCGCGGCGAGAAGAACGAGTTGCTCTCCGGCTACGGCTGGGTGTTCCCCCTCGGCGACGGCGATGTCAACGTGGGCGTGGGCACCCTGGCAACCGCCAAGCACCCGGCGGACCTCAAGCTGCGAAGCCTGCTCGACCTCTACGCGGGCGCGCAGCGCGACACCTGGCAGTTCACCGGCGACGTGCGAGATCCGTGGTCGGCGCTGCTGCCAATGGGCGGTGCGGTGAGCGGGGTGGCCGGACGCAACTGGATGCTCGTCGGCGACGCCGCCGGCTGCGTCAACCCGCTCAACGGCGAAGGCATCGACTACGGCCTGGAGACCGGCCACCTGGCCGCGCAGGTGCTCGCCTCGACCGTCGTCAATCCGTCGATGGATTACGCCCGACAGTGGCCGGTGCTGCTGCGCGAGCGCTACGGCTCGGCGTTCTCGATCGCCCGTCGCCTTGCTGGCTACCTCACCGTGCCCGGCCTGCTCACCTCGCTGGGGCCGATCGGCATGCGCTCGCACGCGCTCATGACCGTGGCACTGCGGGTAATGGGCAACCTGGTAACGCCGGAGGACACCGACACGGTGGCCCGCGTGTGGCGCGCGGCCGGCCGCGCGAGCCTGCGCTTCGACGACCGCCCGCCGTTCAGCTAGGCGACTACAGCGTCCAGTCCTGTGCGAGGACGTCCTCCTGCACGGCCATGCGCACCGGATCGAGCCGCAGCACGGCGGGCTGACCGGAGAGCAGGTCGGCCATGCTGCCGAGCATCTGCGCGAAGCCGGGGGCGGCGCGGTGCGCGTGCTCGGCCTCCTCGTCGCGGAACACCTCGAACAGCCAGACGTTGTCGGCGTTGTCGGGGTCGAGCGACACCATGAACACCTCGGTGCCGGGCTCCTCGCGCAGCCCGTCGGCGTAGGTGTTGACGTGGTCCAGGAGCGCCAGCCTGCGACCGGGGGCAGCTGTGAGCCGTACGAGCAGGCAGCGTCGGCCCGGAAGCAGCACCTGCACGGGATCGTGCTCGATGGCGTCGTCGAGCGGATCGAACTCCTCGGACTCGTCGGGCAGCCCGGGCACGTCGGCCACGGTCAGGCCACGTTCTCGGTGTACCAGGAGTACGTGCTCGCGACCCCGTCGCGCAGCGAGATCTGCGGACTCCAGCCCAGGGCGTTGATGCGCGAGATGTCGAGCAGCTTGCGCGGCATGCCGTCGGGCTTGGCGGCGTCCCACTCGATGGTGCCCTCGAAGCCGATGACGTCGGCGACGGTCTCAGCGAGCTCGCGGATCGGGATGTCGTCGCCCAGACCGATGTTGATTGTCTGCCCCTCGTCGTAGCGCTCGAGCAGCAGCAGGC
>CAYFLO010000291.1:0-2544 GCA_964343995.1 uncultured Bifidobacteriaceae bacterium | reverse complement strand
CTTCTGCTCGACCTCGTCGTCCCCACGCCCGGCTCGAGTGTGGGCGTGCAGCTGGTGACCGGCGTCGTACTCACCGCCCTCGCGGTGGCGGTCGCCTCGGTCACGCGCCGCCGGAGTGCCTGACGCCGGCTGGCAGGATGCGCGCATGACCGCGACGATCCTGGACGGCAAGGCCACCGCTGCCCGAGTCAAGGCCGACCTGCGCACGCGGGTCGATGCGCTGCGGGCCCGCGGCATCGTCCCGGGCCTGGGCACCGTGCTCGTGGGCGACGACCCGGGCAGCCACGCCTACGTGGGCGGCAAGCACCGCGACTGCGCCGAGGTGGGGATCGCGTCGATCCGCGTCGACATGGCGGCCACGGCGTCGCAGGCCGACGTGGAGGCCGAGGTCGCCCGCCTCAACGCCGACCCGGCGGTCACCGGCTACATCGTGCAGCTGCCGCTGCCCAAGGGCCTGGACGCCAACGCGGTGCTGGAGCTCATGGATCCCGGCAAGGATGCCGATGGTCTGCACCCGATGAACCTGGGCCGACTCGTGCTCGGCATCACCGCCCCGCTGCCGTGCACGCCGCGCGGCATCGTCGAGCTGCTGCGTGCCTATGACGTGCCGATCGACGGCGCCGAGGTGTGCGTCGTCGGCCGCGGGCTCACCGTGGGCCGGCCGCTCGGGCTCCTGCTCACCCGGCGCAGCGAGAACGCCACGGTCACGCTGTGCCACACCGGGACCCGCGACACCGAGGCGCACATCCGCCGGGCCGACATCGTCGTGGCCGCCGCGGGCGTGCCGCACTTCGTCACCCCCGACATGGTCAAGCCGGGGGCGGCCCTCGTCGATGTGGGCATCACCCGCACTGACGCCGGGCTCCTGGGCGATATCCACCCCGACTGCGCGAACGTGGCCGGATGGATCGCCCCGATGCCCGGGGGCACCGGTCCGATGACCCGCGCGATGCTCCTGGCGAACGTGGTCGAGGCGGCCGAGCGCGCGTAGCGAGAGCCGAGCAGGCGCGCGCTAGCCAAGCAGGCGCTCGCGCAGGTACGCCAGCGTGACGTCCTGTGCGATCCGCGCAGCCTGTGGCGTGCCGATCCATGCATGCTCGCCGCCGTCGATCCACTCCACCTGCACATCAGCGCCGATTGCGTTCAGCGCGTCGACCAGGGCGTGCGAGTGCGCGATCGGCACGACGGAGTCGCCCGTACCGTGCACGACGAGCACCGGCGGAATGCCGGGATGCACATGCGTGATCGGGCTGGCCTGCGCCGCGAGCTCGGGCAGGTCAGCCATCGCGCCACCGATGAGCCGCTCCTCGGGGGAGGGTGGCGGCAGCGGCATCTCGCCGAAGGGCAGGCGGATGTCGGACGGTCCGAACCAGTCGACGACCGCGACCACGGGCGGGCACCCGGGCGCGCCGTCGAAGGCCAGCAGCATCGCCAGGTGCGCGCCGGCAGATTCCCCCCACACGGCGATGCGCGTGGGATCGATGCCGAGCTCGTCGGCGCGGCCGACGAGGTACTGCAGGGCGGCGACGAGGTCGTCCTGCTGCGCCGGGAATGTTGATTCGCCGGCGAGCCGGTAGTCCAGCGACGCCACCGCGATACCCGCCTTGGGCAGCAGCGTGAACTGGTTGTCGGCGTCGGCCCAGTAGGCCGGACCGCAGTCGCGCCGGTCACCGAACAGGAACGCCCCGCCGTGCACGTAGATCACCAGCGGCACGGGACCATCGGCGGACGCCGGCAGATGGATGTCCATCTCGATGGCGCGCATGCCGAACGGCACGCTGTAGGGCACAGCGCCCAGCGTGCGCACCCCGTCGTGCACCCACGGGGCCGGCAGCGGCAGCTCGTGCGGCTGCGGGGGGATGGGGATATCAGCGGGCATGGCCGCTCCTCTCGTCGTGCGCTGCGCCGCCACGCGCGACCGCGTCGAGCAGAGCGCGGGCTGCGGCAGTGGTGCTGGCCTTCCAGTCCGGTGAGTCGGCGTTGATGAGGTCCAGTCGCTTCGCCACACCGGGCGCGGGCGTCCAGCAGTAGTCGGTGCCGTAGAGCACGTGGTCGCGGTCGGTGAGGGTGAGCAGCGCGGGCACCAGGCGCGGGAACGGGTCGCCGGCGAGGTCGTAGTAGAAGCGCGCAAGCGCCCCGTGCACGTCGGGCTTGGGCGCCGCGGGATCACCGAAGATCGACATGAACCCCTGGATGCGATCGGCGAGCAGGGGCAGCACGCCACCGGCGTGGGGCACGATCACCTGCATCTGCGGGAATCGCTGCGGCACGCCGGCCAGGACGAGGTCGGTCACCGCGCGCGCGGTGTCGAACATGAACTCCACCATCGGCCGCGGACGGCCCAGGGCCGTCACTTCTCCGCATGCCGGCGTCGTGGGATGGATGAACAGCACCCCGCGACGGGCATCAAGCTCGGCGTAGACCGCGTCCATGCGCGCATCGCCCAGGTACATGCCGTGGGCGTTGGTCTCCACCACGGCCCCGTGCGCCCCGCGCTCGTCGATCGCGTGCCGCAGCTCGCGCACCGAGGCGTCGATATCGGGC
>CAYFLO010000290.1:0-2548 GCA_964343995.1 uncultured Bifidobacteriaceae bacterium | reverse complement strand
TCATCGCCGTTCCGCTCGGCTTCCTCATCGGCCTGAGCCGCTTCAGCTACCGCTCCACCAAGTTCACCTTCGACTTCATGAAGGTCATCCCGCCGATCGTCGTTATCCCGATCGCGATCCTGGTCATCGGCCCCACCGTGGCGATGGGTGTGGCCCTCGTGGTGTTCGCCAACGTCTTCTCCATCGCCATCCAGACCGCCTACGGCGTGCGCGACGCCGACCCGGTGCTGCTGGAGACCATGCGCTGCTATCGCATGGGCCTGGCCAAGCAGATCCGCTATGCGCGCCTGCCCTCCGCGGCGGTGCAGATCGGCATCGCCCTGCGCCTGGCCATTGCGGCGTCGCTCGTTGTTTCTGTCGTCGCCGGCCTGGTCGGAGGCGCGGGTGGTCTGGGCTCGCTGCTTGCGCTCACGCAGTCCTCCGGCAATGCCGACCAGACCTACGCGATCATCCTGTTCCTCGGCATCGTGGGCGTGGCACTGTCGCGCCTGCTCGTGCGCACCCAGCGCCGCGTGGTCTTCTGGAGCGGCAAGTGACCGCTCGCCGCATCTGGCGCTGGATCCTCGCGGTTCTCATCGCCGGCTGGCTCCCCGTCGTCCTCATCACCTGGTGGTGGAACGCCAGTGCCACCTCCGAGAATCCGTTCTTCCCGCCGCTGTCGCAGATCTGGGAGCAGTTCAAGCTCAACTGGATCTTCACCAACGTCCCGATCCACCTCGTGCCGAGCCTGGAGAACCTCTTCACCGGCTTCGCGATCGCGATCGTCGCCGGCATCGGCCTGGGTTCACTGGTCGGCGCAAGCGCCGGGGCATCGCGCTATGTGGAGCCGGTGGTCGACTTCTTCCGAGCGATCCCGCCGGTGGCCCTCGTGCCGGTGTTCATCCTGCTGCTGGGCCTGGACTCCGGCATGCGCATCGCCTCCATCGCCTTCGCGGCCACGTTCCCCGTGTTCATCGCGACAATCGAAGGGGTCCGCAACACCAACGTGGTCCTGCTCGACACGGCCACGGTGTTCAAGCTGTCGAGGTCGCAGGTGCTGTGGCGGGTGCGGCTGCCCAATGCCATGCCGGTGGTCTTCGCCGGCCTGCAGGTCAGCCTGCAGATCGCCTTCATCGTGACGATCGCCTCGGAGTACCTGGGGTCCGGGTTCGGCCTGGGCGCCTTCACGCTCATCGCCACCGACTCGTTCATGATTCTTGATGCCTGGACCGGCGTCATTCTCCTGGGCGTGCTCGGCTACGTGCTGAGCCTGCTCTTCGATCTCGTCGAGCGAGCCTCGCTCGGCTGGTACTACGGCCAGAAGAAACTCGCCTAGGCATGGAGTCCCTATGACCACGCCCGCCATCGCCATTCGCGACGTTCGCATGGAGTACCCCGTGTCCGACGGGGTCCGCAAAGTGCTCGACGGCGTCAGCTACGACGTCGCCGAGGGGCACTTCGTCGCCATCGTCGGCCCGTCCGGCGTCGGCAAGACCACGCTGCTGCGCCTGCTCACCGGGCTCGCCCAGCCCACGGGCGGCTCGATCGAGGTGCGCGGCGAGAAGCTCAACGGCTCACCCAAGGGCCTGGCGGTTGTGCTGCAGGACTACACGCGCTCCCTGATGCCGTGGCTCACGGTGGAGAAGAACATCGCTCTGCCGCTGCGCGCCGAGAAACTGTCGAAGGCCGACATGAAGGAGCGCATCCGCTCAAGCCTGGTCGAGGTGGGCCTGGAGGGCAACGAGAAGGCCTACCCGTGGCAGTTGTCCGGTGGCATGCAGCAGCGCGTGAGTATCGCGCGAGCGCTCGCGGTGCGCCCGAGCCTCCTGGTGATGGACGAGCCGTTCGCCTCCGTCGACGCGCAGACCCGCTTCGACCTGGAGGACCTCGTGCTCAAGGTGCGCGACGACTTCCACATCACCACGATCATGGTCACCCACGACATCGACGAGGCGGTGTACCTGTCGGACGAGGTCGTGGTGCTCCAGGGCAAGCCGGCAAAGGTGAGCGACATCGTGCCGATCGGCCTTCCCTTCCCGCGCTCGCAAGTCGAGACCCGCAACGACCACCGCTTCGCCGAGCTGCGCACGCGCATCTACGCCGAAGTGCGCGGCCTCTCCACGGATCACTGAGGCGCGTTCGGTGCGGGGTCGACCGTGACCCAGGTGCCGGCTGCATGGGCGCCGGCGCTTCTGGTGCACCCGAATCGACCCGTGTTCGGGGTGGCCGGAAGCTCGAACTTCGCCCTGCTGTCGGCCTATGCGGCACGCGGCGGCCGCTACGTCGCCTGCCAGCATGAGGCGGGAGCGGTGGCGATGGCCTCCGGTTGGGCGTCTGCTTGCGGACAGCCCGGAATCGCGAGCGTGCACCAGGGTCCGGGGCTCGCGAACGCCGCCACCGCGATCGCCGATGCCGTGCGCTCCGGAGCTCCGGTGGTCGTGATCGCCGGCCACGTCGGTGACTCCGGCAGCCGCCAGCACCTGTCGAGTATCGCCCTGGTCGAGTCGCTCGGCGCCGTTGCGCACGCGCCCGCCGACGACTATACTGCGGCTCTATCCGCCGCCATCGC
>CAYFLO010000289.1:0-2569 GCA_964343995.1 uncultured Bifidobacteriaceae bacterium | reverse complement strand
CGTCACGAACGACCTGCAGCACGTCCTGCTCTCCGAGGACCAGATCCTCGCGACCGCCGGCACCGTCCGCACGCACCTGCAGGCGCGCCTGCTCGGCGAGGGCATCCAGGGCATCGGCGTCGTCACGCAGCAGGTCGGCGCTGCGCGCGAGTCCGGCGACGACGCCGGGACCCAGGTCATCGCCCAGGGTGTCGAGCCAGTGGCGCACCCGCACGCGGGCGTACGCCGGGTCGTCGTTGTGCGGGTCGCGCCAGGGTGCCAGTCCCGTGGGCGCCAGGAGTTCGGCCGCGGCCTCGTGCACGGTGGCGCGCGGAAGCTGCAGCAGCGGGCGCACCCACCTGCCGTTCCGTTCGCGCATACCGGACAGCGAACGCGCCCCGCTGCCGCGGGCCAGGCCCAGCAGCACGGTCTCGGCCTGGTCCTCGCGGGTGTGGGCCAGGAGCACCGCGGCAGCACCGAGGTCGGCTGCCGCCGCATCGAGGGCCGCGTAGCGGGCCGTTCGGGCATTCGCCTCAGGTCCGCCCGCACCGGTGGGCACCTGCACGCGCACGATGCGTGCGTTGGCGATACCCAGGGCACGACAGGCCTGCGCGGCTGCCTCGGCCACGTTGGCGGAGTCAACCTGCAGCCCGTGATCGACGATGACCGCGTGCACGACGCGACCGGCGCGCGGCGCGCACCACGCCACCGCACCGGCGAGGGCCAGGGAGTCCGGGCCGCCGGAGCAGGCGACGATCACCGGCGCGTCAGCGGCGATCGCGGGATCGGCGGCGAGCTCGCGCAGGGCGTCGTCGACCGCGTGCCGCAGCGCGAGGACAGGCGGCCCGGCCGCGCCTGCGCCCGTCGACGTGCCGCTCAGCGCACGTCCCGCGGCGCATCCGGTGCCGGCGGACGGCAGGCGACGCCGACGAACGCAGTCCCACCATCTCCGGAGAGCGTGACGTCACCGGAGGCGAAGGGCACAAGCACGACGTCGCCGCGGCACACCGCCACCGTGCCATCGGCGTGCGCGAGCGTGCCGACACCCTCCAGCACGAGCACGATCATGAAGCCGGCGTCGATCGTCACCGGACCGGCAGAGGTGTCGAAGCGCTGCGCGCGGAAGTAGCCGTCGGCCTCGCGCGGCATGAGCGAGGTGAGGCCGGCCCCGGCCACCTGCTCGCGGGTGACGACGAGACGGTCCAGGTCGGACTCGCTGATGCCGGCGTAGTCGACCGCCTGCAGAGCTGTGGGGAAGCCCAGGTCGAGGTGGCCGTCGCGCACGCCATCGACGGCGAAGTCCGACCACTCCAGCAGGATCGACAGGTCGGTCGGCTCCTGCAGCTCCAGCACGAACACCCCGCGCTGCACCGTGTGCGGCAGGCCGGCCGGCACGAGCATGGCGTCGCCCGGGCGCACCGTGCGCGTGCGCAGCGCACCCATGAGCGCATCGCTGTCGCCGGCGGCCACCCATTGCGCGACCTGCTCGGGCGGCATCGCCTGCGCGAACCCCACGCCCACCTGCGCGCCCTCGGGCGCGTCGAGCACGTACCAGGCCTCGGTCTTGCCGTGCGCCAGGCCCAGGTGTGCGCGCGCGAACTCCCGGTTGGGGTGCAGGTGCACCGGCAGGCGCTGATCGAGGTCGAGCAGCTTGACGAGCACCTCGATGCTCGTGCCGTAGCGCGCGATGTGATCGGTGCCGAGCCAGGCAGCCGGGTCCGCGGCGATGGCGTCGATGAGCAGGCGACCATCCGGCAGTGTGGTGAGTCCCTGGAGCGACTGACCGAAGCGCGTCGTGGTCGAGCCGATCCATTCCTCGGGCCGCATCGGGCCGCCGGGCCCGGTGCGCAGCGCGCCGATGCGGTCGCCGCCCCGGTAGAAGTGGTCGAACTGGTTCACCGGCAGGAGCACGGGCTGCACGTCGGCACTCACGTGGTCATCTCCTTCATCGATCCGGGTCCGGGCTGCTCAGGATCCGCAGCCGCAGGTCGCCAGGGTGCTGGCGAGGGTGTCCAGTGTCTCGCGCGCGGCGTTCAGTGACCCGACCTTCGGCGCGAGGAACGAGAAGACCAGCTGACGGCCGGTGCGGTCCAGGACGATCCCGGACTCGGCGACGACACCGGTGAGGGTGCCGGTCTTGGCGTGGACGTAGCCGCGACCGGGCAGCGTCGCCGGGGTGCGGTAGCGATCGGCCAGGGTGCCGGTGAGGCCGGCGACCGGAAGGCCCGGAGCGATGGAGGCCAGCGTCGGTGTCGTGCCCACGACCACCGTCGACAAGATGGCGGCCAGCGTGCGCGCGGTGAGCCGGTCCTGCGTCGACAGGCCGCTGGCGTCGACGAGGCCATACCCGTCGACGGGCAGCTTCAGGCTCGCGAGGGCGGCACGCGTGGCCGCCGCTCCCCCGGCGAAGGTCGGTTGGTGCGACGCCTTCGCGCCCACGAGGTGCCCGAGCGCCTCGGCGTAGGTGTTCTCCGAGTCGGTGAGCATCGTCTGCACGATGCGGCTCACCGGAGGGCTCATCACCGTGGCCACGGTCGTGGCGTCGGCGGGGGCCGCGGACGCGTCGACCGAGGTCACCGTCACGCCCGCG
>CAYFLO010000288.1:0-2586 GCA_964343995.1 uncultured Bifidobacteriaceae bacterium | reverse complement strand
GACCGCGGCAATGACCGCGGGAACAATGACCGTGGCAATAACGACCGCGGCAATAACGACCGTGGCAATAACGACCGTGGCAACGATCGCAATAACAACGACCGGGGCAATGACCGCAATAACAACGACCGCGGCTATGACGATGGTGACGGCGGTCGCCGGCGCCGTCGTGGCCGTGACCGCTTCCGTGACCGCCGCGACCGCCGCGGCGGCGGTGGCCAGGGTGGCTACGGCGACGTCGAGACCGACGTCAACGACGACGACGTGCTCGTGCCCGTCGCCGGCATCCTGGACATCCTGGACAACTACGCCTTCGTGCGCACCACCGGCTACCTGCCCGGCCCCAACGATGTCTACGTCTCACTCTCGATGGTCCGCAAGCAGGGCCTGCGCAAGGGTGATGCCGTCACCGGCATGACCCGCCAGCCCCGTGAGGGGGAGCGTCGCGAGAAGTTCACGCCGCTGGTGCGGATCGACACCGTCAACGGCGCCGACCCCGACACCATGCGCGTGCGTCCGGAGTTCGCCAAGCTCACGCCGCTGTACCCGCAGGACCGGCTGCGCCTGGAGACCACCCCGAACAACCTCACCACCCGCGTGATCGACCTGGTCTCGCCCATCGGCAAGGGCCAGCGCGGCCTGATCGTGTCGCCGCCGAAGGCGGGCAAGACGATGGTCATGCAGGCGATCGCCAACGCGATCACCACGAACAATCCCGAGGTTCACCTCATGGTCGTGCTCGTCGACGAGCGCCCCGAGGAGGTCACCGACATGCAGCGGTCGGTCAAGGGCGAGGTCATCGCCTCGACCTTCGACCGCCCGGCCGAGGACCACACCACTATCGCCGAGCTGTCGATCGAGCGCGCCAAGCGCCTGGTCGAGCTCGGTCGCGATGTGGTCGTGCTCCTGGACTCGATGACCCGCCTGGGTCGCGCGTACAACCTCTCGGCGCCGGCGTCGGGCCGCATCCTGTCCGGCGGTGTGGACTCCGCGGCGCTCTACCCGCCCAAGAAGTTCTTCGGCGCGGCCCGCAACATCGAGAACGGCGGCTCGCTGACGATCATCGCGTCGGCGCTCGTCGAGACCGGCTCCCGCATGGACGAGGTCATCTTCGAGGAGTTCAAGGGCACCGGAAACATGGAGCTCAAGCTCGATCGGCGCCTGGCCGACAAGCGGATCTTCCCGGCGGTCGACGTCGACGCCTCGGGCACCCGCAAGGAGGAGCTCCTCATGTCGAGTGAGGAACTCAAGATTGTCTGGAAGCTCCGCCGGGTTCTCCACGCCCTGGACCAGCAGCAATCCATCGAACTGCTCCTGACCAAGCTGCGTGAGACCCAGAGCAACTACGAGTTCCTCATGCAGGTCCAGAAGACCACCCCGGCCGCCACCGGCACCTCCGCCGACGACGACTGACCCCTGTCTGAGGGACCGGGGGGACAGTGCCTCAGGCCCCTATGAGGGGACTCGTGGGGACACCCTCAGGGGTGGCATACTTGCCGCGCCCCGGTTCACGGCGATCCGGCCGACCCGGTGCCATCGAGAGGACATCATGAAGCCCGACATCCATCCCGCGTACGTCGAGACCGTCGTCACGTGCTCCTGCGGGAATTCGTTCACCACGCGCAGCACCGCGCGCAACGGCTCGATCCACGCCGACGTGTGCTCCCAGTGCCACCCGTTCTACACGGGCAAGCAGAAGATCCTCGACACCGGCGGCCGCGTCGCCCGGTTCGAGACGCGTTACGGATCGTCCAAGAACAAGTAGCTGTCCACCCCGGGCGCCGGCCTGGGGTCGGCCGCGTGTCTCCCCCGTCGCGCGGTCGACCCCAGACTGGCGCCCGGTTGTCTTAAGTGCCGTCATGGCCGTTGAGGAGACCCGTGTTCGAGTCGTGCGCCGCCCTCGTGGAGGAGTACGCGCAGGTCGAGCGTGAACTCGCCGACCCTGCTGTGCATGGTGACCAGGCCAAGGCGCGACGCCTGGGCCGTCGCTACGCCGAACTCGGTCCGGTCGTCGCCGCGTACCGCGAGTGGCTGGCCGCCGGTGACGACCTCGCGGCCGCGGCCGAGCTCGCTGACGATGATCCGGCGTTCGCCGCCGAGGTCCCTGCACTCGAGCAGCGACGCGAGGATGCGGCCGCGCGCCTGACCACGCTGCTGCTGCCGCGCGACCCCATGGACGACAAGGACGTCATCGTTGAGATCAAGGCCGGCGAGGGCGGCGAGGAGTCGGCGCTGTTCGCCGGCGACCTCCTGCGCATGTACCTGCGGTACGCCGAGCGCCACGGCTGGTCCGCGCAGGTCATCGACGCCGTGGAGTCCGACCTGGGTGGTTTCAAGGACGTCTCGGTGGCCGTGAAGGCCAAGGGGGTCCCCGAGCCGGGGCAGGCGCCCTACGCCCGGCTGAAGTTCGAGGGCGGCGTGCACCGAGTGCAGCGTGTGCCCGTCACCGAGTCGCAGGGACGCATCCACACCTCGGCGGCCGGTGTCCTCGTGCTGCCCGAGGCCGAGGACGTCGACGTCACCATCGACCCCAATGACCTGCGCATCGACGTCTACCGCTCCTCGGGCCCGGGCGGTCAGAGCGTC
>CAYFLO010000287.1:0-2586 GCA_964343995.1 uncultured Bifidobacteriaceae bacterium | reverse complement strand
AAGGGCACGGTGGCCATCGACGCGACGTCCGGGGCGTTCACCTACACGCCCACGCTGGCGGCCCGGCATGCGGCGGCGCGCATCGGAGCGAGCCCGGCCGACCGCAGCGACTCCTTCACCGTCACCATCTCGGATCCTGACTCCGGCTTCCATATCAACCTGCTGGCGAACCTGCTTGTGGCGCCGGCGAACTCCGCTCCCGCCGCCACGGTGCAGGCGAGCACTTACGACCCGACGACGGGCGTGGTCACCGGCACCGTGACGGCCACCGACGCCGACAGCGACCCGCTCACGTATCGCGGGAACGCACGATCCGGCAAGGGAACCGTCGTGATCGACGCGACCACCGGGGCGTTCACCTACACGCCCACGGCTGCCGCCCGTCGGGGTGCGAAGGGCGCCAATGGCCCCAACTCCTTCACCATCACCGTCACCGACGGATATGGCGGCACGGACTCCATTTCGTGGGGCTGTTGCGAACCCATTCGCTAGGGCCTTGACCGCCGCTCGTGACGGTCGAATCGTGCTCTACCCGATGCCGATCGTGCGCAGAGCCAGCACGGACGTGATCACAAGCACGACCACACCGCCCACGCGGTAGACGGTGACCATCGACGGGCGCAGGTACCAGCGCACATCGCCCTCGCGCGGCTCGCGCCCGAACATCTGCATGACGCCGACGATGAGGTCGGGAATGAGCAGGATGACGAACGACATCAGCGCAAACGTGGTCCCGATGCCATAGATCCGACCAAGGATGCCTGCGAGAATGAGGAAGACGAGGAGCCCCAGGCCCAGGGCAGGAGTGTTCTCCGGGATCGCCTGCCACAGGCGCGGGGCGTTGGGCAGCCGGCCCGACATCAGCGCCAGGAGCGAAGGCAGGATCCAGATGACGCCGGCGACCCACAGCTGCCACGGCATCCCGATGAACGCCGCCGACACGAACAGGAACAGCGACAGGCGCACTGCTGCCGACACCAGTTTCTGAGTGGTGCCGGGCATGTCCGGATCGTCGAGCACGGTGGAGAGCCGCTCGGGGAACCAGCGGGCGGCGACCTCCTCCAGTGCGACCTTGACGATGAGCATGGCCGCCACGATCGCCGCAAGCAGCGTCGCATCGTTCGCGACCGGGAAGTCGGCACCGCCCAGCGGGGGTAGTGCCTTGACGACGTTGTAGGTCGTGAAGGCGCCCAGGAGGGGAACCACGACGACATCCGTCAGGCGTTCCCACCACTGGGCGAACGTCACCGGCGCAGTCCGACGGATGTCACGGAACGAACTGGCGATCAGGCTCGGACCCACCACGATGAGGACGACGCCCAGCAGTGTGCGCACGCTGGACCAGTCGATGATCCCGCCCATCACCGCGACCGTGACGATGAAGGCCAGTGCTCCCAGGCTCCCGGCAAGAGCGTCCAGGACGCCGATGACCATGAGTGCGATGAGCAGCCCGGTGGTGGGTGGTTCCGCGATACCGCCGGTGAGCACTCCGGACCACACGCCCACGACGATTCCCGCGATCGGCACGAGAAGCGACAGGCTGCCGAGCATGGCCCGCAACGGGGCCGCATCGCCAAGGATGCGCGACAGCAGCGGGCTGATCCGACTCACCCGGCTTGACCACACTGCTGACGCTTCATCGACGATGGATGTGAGGGACGCCGCGTGAAGAACGGATCGGTCTCCGGGCGCATCTCCCCGGTGGGAGAAGCGGGTGCGCCAGCCGCGGTTGTGCGCGACGTCGTGCCGCTGGAATCGTGACCGTCCCGGGCCGGTGCCCTCGTTGATTCCCCCGCCGGCGACTCCCCCTCCGCCGCTCGTGCGTGCACCTCCGCCGGCAGCAATTCCCGCACCGGTCACCGACAGCAGTGCGAAGGCCGCGATCGTGGTCGAGACCACCGCGGCCGGCTGGTCCAGCGCATTCACCACGGGGTAGGCGGGCGCCTTCGGGTTGGACGAAAGAGTCGGCACGTCCAGACCAGCGGTATCAACACCATTCGTCACGCCGAGCAGTTGG
The DNA here is from genome assembly GCA_964343995.1 of uncultured Bifidobacteriaceae bacterium. Taxonomy (GTDB): domain Bacteria; phylum Actinomycetota; class Actinomycetes; order S36-B12; family S36-B12; genus JBAWXR01. The sequence continues at coordinate 569 of CAYFLO010000287.1, read as the reverse complement.
CCATCGGGGCCGAGCTCGATGGCCGACCCGAACTCCACCGGCTGCCCATCCGAACCGGTGCCCTTGATGACGACGGTGTGCGTCCCCGCATCGAGGTTGTCGGGCAGCGTCACGTCGAAGTCCACGTCGCCCTGATCGCTTGCCGTGGCGGTACCGACGAGCTGCGGCGTAGAGAAGACCCATACCTCGACCCGCGAGTTCGGCAGCAGCCCCCCGCCGGAGACCGAGACGTCGATCCCATTGCCCTGCGCGATGTCGACGGACAGGGCGGTGTCTGCCGCGGCATCGGTTGCCTCGGCGGAAGGCTCCGCGGTCGGCTCATCCGTCGCCGTATCGGATGCGCCGTCAGATGGGATGTCCGTGGGTTCGTCGGTTGCGGCCTCCGAGCCGCTATCGGAGGGGATGTCGGTGGGCTCGTCGGTTGCGGTGTCCGTGGCGCTATCGGTCGCAGCGTCGGTTGCCGACTCGGTCGCGGTGTCCTCGGGTGTGGCACTGGAAAGAGGTGCTGGTGCAGTGGTGGCTGTGTCCGCAGGTGCATCAGTCGGGGCGTCTGCGGGGGCAGCAGAGGC
>CAYFLO010000286.1:0-2590 GCA_964343995.1 uncultured Bifidobacteriaceae bacterium | reverse complement strand
GGCCATCGCGATGGCCATCACCGGCTGCTCGATGATCCCGTCGTCCTACCTCGCGCGCGTCCCCACCACAGGCCCCATCACCCAGGGCGAGCAGGTCACCGCGCAGACCGAGGACCAGGTCATCCGCGTCATCGCCCGTCCGCCGCGGCCGGGCATGACCCCACGGCAGGTCGTGCAGGGGTTTCTGGACGCGTCCGCGTCCTTCGATGACGACCACGCCGTCGCCCGGCAGTACCTCACGCCCAAGGCGGCGCTGGGCTGGGACACCAACGCCGGCGTGGAGGTCTACCAGGGTGCACTCGCCCTCACCGACCAGGGCCCGGCCGTGGCGGTCACCGGAGAGCTCACCGGGACCATCGGCGCCAGCGGGCGCTACACGATCGCAACGCCGGGATCGACGCTCGCGCACACGTTCACGCTGGCCAAGGTGCAGGGCGAATGGCGGCTCGACAACGTCCCGCCGGGGCTGGTGCTCTCGCAGTCCGACATCGACCGCGGATACCGCAGTTACGACGTGTACTTCTTCAACCCGTCGTTCGGTGCCCTGGTGCCCGACCCCCGGCTCATCCCGGTCAACCTGTCCGGCCTGGCGACCGCGCTTGTGCGTCGACTCGTCGCCGGGCCGAGTGAGTGGCTGCAGCCGGCGGTGCGCACGGCGTTCCCCGAAGGCGTCCGTCTGAACATTGACTCCGTGCCGGTCGACAACGGCGTGGCCCATGTCGACCTCACCACCAATGCGCTGACGGCCGACGACACCACACGGACGGCCATGTCGCAGCAGCTGATCTGGACGCTGCGCCAGCTGCCGGAGATCCGGGCCGTCGACGTCACCGCCGCAGGGCAGCCGTTCCTCGTGCCCGGTCTGGCCAATCCCGAGCCGCGCACGGCATGGCCGGACATGGACCCCGCGGGGATGCCCCCGGGCACGGTCGCCCTGGCCGCGCGGCCGTCGGGGGTGGTCGCCCTTCGCGACAGCGGCGTGGAGTCGGTTCAAGGCGCGGCCGGTACCGACCAGGTGCCCTTCGTGCAGCTGGCCGTGGCGCCCGATGGGCAGTCCCTCGCCGGCATCAGTGAGGACGGAGCCGTGTGGCGCGGGCGCCTCACCGCGGGCGCACCACTCATCCGGCTGCGTCCTCCGGCGACACCCACGGGCATCTCGTTCGGGCCGGGAGGCACGGTGTGGGTCACCGACGGCACGGTGCTGTCGGTGGCCTCCGATGGTGGTCAGCAGGCCGTCACGGTCTCGGGGCTGCCGCGCCGAGCGCGACTGGTCAAGGTGATCCCGTCGTCCGACGGCACGCGTGCCCTCGTGCTCTACCGGCGCGCCGGCCACGAGACGCTCGTGCTCGCCCGCGTCGTGCGCGGCAGCGGTGCGGCCACGCCGATCCGGGTCGACCAGCCGGTTCTGGTGTCCGCAGGGCTCGTCGACGTCACCGATGCCTCATGGTCGGCCCCGGACACCGTCGCGGTGCTGGGCTCGCTGAGCGCGGGCACGACGCAGGTGATCAGCGTGTCACTGGCGAACGGTGCGACGCAGCCCCTCGGCACTCCGGGGCAGGCGACTGAGGTCGCCGCGGCGTCCGGCCAGCCGATCCTCGTCGCCTCCGGTGACGGGCTGGTGTACGAGCAGTCGCTGGGCACGTGGCGTGAACGTGCGCGGGCGGTGGCCCCGGCCTATCCGGGCTAGTCAGGTCAATCGCGGTGCGGCGTGACGGCGACGACGGCGAACCCGCCCACGTCGATGCCGGCCTGAAGCAGTGCACGCCGGCACTCGCGCAGTGTTGCTCCGGTGGTGAGGACGTCGTCGACGAGGACGGCCGAGCATCCCTGAAGGTGCGAACGCATACGGGGTTGCACGCGCACGGCATCGTCGACCGCGGCCGCGCGGGCCCGGGCCGACAGCTCCTTCAGGGACGGGTAGGGGCGGATGACCTCCAAGGCCGAGACAACGCGCAGAGAGTCGGGGAGCGCGGCACGACGCAGGAGCACCGACAGGGGGGCGAAACCGCGGGAACGACTGCGGTGCGCGGGGACGGGTACGACGACGGGTCGCCTTCCTTCGACAGTCGCGGCGCGCGCCGCCATCGCGATGGCGCGTCCCCAGGGACGCGCGAGGGTCGGGGCCAGGCTCAGCGTGCCGTGCTCCTTGAACGCCACGATCGCCTCGCGCACGTGACCGCGATACTCCGCGCAGCCATGCACGGCCATGCCGTCCAGGAAACGCAGCCGCTTCGGCTGCAGGAGACGTCGCGAGCATTCGTCGCACAGCACGGCACCCGCGGCGGAGCACGCCAGGCAGCGTCGGGCCAGGACGAGGTCGATGGCGTCGGACAGGAGGGCGGCGGAAATGCGGCGTAAGACCATCGGGGGAGCGTGACGGACGTCGCCGAACCTGCGCCGCCTCCGCAGCGCGCTGTGGCCGCGTGCCCGCGCGTGTGCGTCAGCGGGTGATCGTCACCAGGCCGCTGCGCACGGCGATGACGACGGCCTGCGCGCGCGATTGCGCATTGAGCTTCTCCAGCACCGCGCGGACATGGTTCTTGACCGTGTTCTCGCTGATCCCCAGGGCGCGGGCGGCGTCGCGGTTGGA
>CAYFLO010000285.1:1600-2612 GCA_964343995.1 uncultured Bifidobacteriaceae bacterium | reverse complement strand
ACGACGGAGTGCCCGAGGGATTCGGGGCCGTGCTCGATGCCACGTCGACGCTGCGCGTCGTGCCGGGGATCCTGAGCATCTGGCACTCCACCGCCGCGCAGACGGCTGCGGCCTGGCATGACCTCGAGCAGCGTCACCCCGGTCGATTTCTGGCCGGTATCGGTGCGAGCCACGCGCCGTTCGCACAGGCCCGTGGGGCCAGCTATGCCCAGCCGTTCTCCGCGATGGTGGAGTACCTGAACGAGCTCGACGCCCTTGGCGTGCCGCTGCAGGGCCGCGTGCTTGCCGCCCTAGGCCCGAAGATGCTCACCCTCGCCGCACAGCGGTCAGTGGGAGCGCACCCGTACCTCGTGCCCGTGCAGGCCACCGCGCATGCGCGTGAGGTGATGGGCGACCGCGGGCTGCTCCTGCCGGAGGTGACGGTTGCCCTGGAGTCCGACCCGCAGCGTGCGCGCGGCCTGGCGCGCGACTTCATGGCGATGTACCTCGCACTGCCGAACTACCTGAACAACCTCGAGCGCTACGGCTTCACCCAGGCGGACATCGACGACGGAGGCAGTGACCGGCTGGTCGACGCCCTCGTGGGCTGGGGCGACGCCGACGCCGTCGCCACTCGTGCGTGGGCGCATCTGGAAGCCGGTGCCGACGAGGTGCTCCTGCAGCTGCTGCACGCTGATGCGCCTGCCATGCCGACCGCGGCGCTCGCGCCCCTTGCTCGGGCACTGCAGCGTCGTTCACGCACCGCGGATCCCTCGACGTCGATCATCACGACTGATCTGCTCCGCTGATACCGTCGCGGCCACGGGGCAGCGAAAGACAGGAGCAGGGTGCGTACTTTCTTAAGGCGTGCGTCGCAACCCAGCGGCCTCACAGTCATCACTGCTCTCACTCTCGCGTTCGCCGCACTCCTCGCGGCACCGAGCGCCCACGCGACCGTTGCCGTCTGCACCGATGGTGTGGTCAATGACGGTGACCAGTGCACCCTCCCGGCCGGCTACTCGATCAGCTACAC
>CAYFLO010000285.1:0-1504 GCA_964343995.1 uncultured Bifidobacteriaceae bacterium | reverse complement strand
GGCGGCGCGGGCGGCTCCGGCGGCGCCGGCGCCGCAGCCGGAGGCAAGGTCGGTGGCAGCGGCGGTGCCGGTGGCAGCGGCGGTGCGGGCGGAGCCGGCGCCAAGGTGCAGGGCACCTACACGAACTCCTCCGGCTCCACGCAGACGCTCACCTTCACCCTGGGCATCAACGGGTCGACCGGTGCGGCCGGCACCGACGGCACCGCAGGCAGTTCGGCCAACCCCAATGGCGTCACGGGCACGTCCGGCAACGGCGGACTAGGCGGCAACGGCGGCAGCGACACCACCATCACCGTCGGGGGCACGACCATCGCATCGGCACTCGGCGGCAACGGCGGCAATGGCGGCAATGGCGGTGCCGGGGGTCAGGGCGGCCAGGGCAGTTCGTCCACCGGCGCCAACGGAACGTCCGGCACCAATGGCTCCGCGGGTTCCAACGGCACCGGCGGCAATGTCTCGACCACCAACTCCGAAGCGCCCTCAGCTCAGATCACGGTGACCGCGTACGTGCCGCCGGCGGTGACTCCCGCGCCGCTGGTCACCCTCACCTTCCTGGCCAATGGCGGCACGTGCACCACCACCTCGGTGTCCGGGCCGAGCACCGCATGGGTCGCGCTGCCCGGCGCACTCGACTGCCGCAAGACCGGGGCCGTGCTTGACGGGTGGCGCGCGGGCAACGACACCTTCTGGCCCGATCAGGCCGTGCAGCTGTCCGACAACAACACGCTGACGGCGGTGTGGCACACCGGCAGCGGTCCCGCGGGACCCACTGGCTCGGGCACCGGGAGTGGGTCAGGTGCGGGCACGAAGCCGGGTGCCGCGGTGCGGGTGGTGTGGACGATCGCGCGCGGGCGCGCGGTGCTGTCGTCCGGGCGGCCCGCGGCCCTTGCAGGAGTGCGCGCCGTGTTCACGATCGACACGCGCGCACCGGGCAAGGTGACGGCCAGCGACATCGCACTCGCGCGCTCACTGGCCAAGCGCTATCGCGGGACGTATCAGGGGTTGCGCCTCACCAGCGAGTGGCGGGCACCGCACATCGTCGCGAAGGGCTGATGCGCGGGGCGTTTATGCGCAAAGCAGTACCCCGCGCTCTACGGATACGGCGTGCCGTTGATCGCCTTCGACGTGGGATCCGTTGCTGTCGCTTTGCCACCCTTGCCCATCGGAGCGGGGCCTGAGCCATTGCCGCCGGTCGCAGTGGACGTCGGGCCATAGACCGCAGCAGCGCCTCCTGCTCCGCCACCGCCGATTCCCGTGATCCCGCTACCGCCCCGACCGCCCGTGGCCGTGCTTTCCGCGTCGTAAGCGGTCGCACTTCCGCCCGTGCCGCCCGTCGAGCCATTTCCCCCTGTGCCACCGTTCGCGGAACTTCCAACGCCGTGGACGATGGCGGAACCCCCCGTGCCGCCGGTGCCACTCCCCACGTTTCCTCCGCGCCCGGCTGAGGCCGTCACGCGAAGCCCACTCACGTCGGCGGTTCCTCCACGCCCGGGCACACCATCGC
>CAYFLO010000284.1:0-2617 GCA_964343995.1 uncultured Bifidobacteriaceae bacterium | reverse complement strand
GCCCGAGGGCGTGGGTGCCGCGCCGGAGGGCCCGTCGTCGATGGTCACCTCGGTGGGTCCGCCGTCGGCGATCCCCATCGCCGCGGCCACGTCGGCGGGGACCTCCGCGGAGGCCTCGGGCACGGCGGCCAGGGCGATGACGAGGGCGATGAGGGCCGCCGCGGCAATCGCCACTCCGGCCGCGAGTGCTGCCGTGAGCCGACGGCGTACCGCCGGCGCCGCGCTGCGCAGACGCGTCCACGCGCGGGCGAGTGCTCCGCGTCGGATGGGCAGTTCGACGAAGCGGTAGGAGAGCTCGGCGATGACGGCGGTGAGGGCCAGGCGCAGCGCCAGCAGCAGCGGACCGTCCAGCGGGATGTCGAGCATGGGTCGGGTGACCATGAAGACCGGCCAGTGCCACAGATAGATGCCATACGAGCGCTGACCGATCCAGCGCCACGGCTGCGTGCCCATGATCGGGCCGAGGGGAGACGCCGGGTGGGTGGCCATGGCGATGAGCAGGGCGACGACCAGCGCCAGGACGAGGAATCCGCCCTGCGTGTACAGGAACGGGCTGAACTCCCCGACGAGAACGAAGTAGGCGATGACGCCGGCAAGCGCGGCCAGCCCGGTGATGAGCAACCCGAACGTGGCCGTGGGGGAGACGCGCGCGGGCAGCCGGCCGGGACGCCACACGGTGGCCAGGGCCGCGCCGACGAGCAGGCCCATGCAGTGCGAGTCGGCACCGAAGTACGCGCGGCTGGGATCCTCCAGCAGCGGGTAGCCATGGCGCACCGACAGCAGGATCATCCAGGCCGACGACGCCAGGGCCAGCGCGATCGCGACGATGAGGATGAGTCGACGGCCGCCGCGCTTCCACAGCAGAAACGCCACGGCCGGCCAGATCAGGTAGAACTGCTCCTCCACCGCGAGCGACCACAGGTGCTTGAGCATGGGCGGGCGGCCGATGAACGCGAAGTACGACTGGTGCTGCACGACATACCACCAGTTGTTGACGTACAGCAGCGACGCGAGGGCGTCAGCGCGCAGCTGCGGTACGGCATCGCGGTAGACGAGGACGGCGGCGATACACGTGACCAGCAGGACGAGCAGCAGCGCCGGCAGCAGGCGTCGGGCGCGTCCGGCATAGAACCGCCCGAAGTTCACCCGCCCGGTGCGGTCCAGGCCTTCCAGGATCAGGGAGGTGATGAGGAAGCCCGAGAGCACGAAGAAAACGTCGACGCCGAGGAATCCGCCGGGGATCCAGGTCACATCGGCGTGGTAGAGCAGAACACCCAGAACCGCCAGTGCCCGCAGGCCGTCCAGCCCGGGCAGGTAACCCATCTCGCCGGCCCCGCGACCGCGATCCAGGTGCCAGGGGATGCGTGCGCCGGTGCTCGAGTCGGCAGGGGTGCCCGACATCAGTGCCGACCCTGCAGCAGGTACCAGCTCACGACCGCGGTGAGGGCGATCGCCAGGGCCAGTCGGCGCGCGCGCTTCCAGGCCAGCAGGATCCCCAGTCCGGCCACGACGCCGATGGCGATCGCCGTGCCGGTGGCCCACTGCCCCTCGGTGGGGGTCCACCCCAGGAGCGTGAGATCAGGATGCGACCACGTCAATGTGTGGTGCCCTCGCGATGCTGGACGAGCTCGACGAGCACGCCACCGCAGTCCTTGGGGTGGCAGAAGTTGACCAGTGACCCGCCGGTGCCGACCTTGGCGTGGTCGTAGAGCACGCGCACGCCGCTGGCGCGCAGGTCGGCGGCCGCCGCCTCGACATCGTCGACGGTGAAGGCGAGCTGCTGGATGCCCGGTCCGCTGCGGTCGATGAACTTCGCGATGGTCGACTCCGGTGACAGGGGTGCCAGGAGCTGCAGGTGGGCGTCGCCGACCCGCAGCATCGCCTCGCGCACGCCCTGCTCCTCGTTGACCTCCTCGTGCTCCACGGTGAGGCCGAAGGCGCGGCCGTAGAACGCGATGGCGGCGTCGAGATCGGGCACGGCGATGCCCACGTGGTCGATCCGGGTCGGCTGCATGCCGTTATGGTGACAGCCGGGCGCCCGACGCCGGGTACCCGGGCTGGCAGGGAGGGCAGGGCGTGGACGTCACCGCACTGGCCGACGGCGTGCGCCAGCGCCAGGTCCGCGATCTCGCCCGCGCCATCTCGCTGGTCGAAGACTCGTCCCCGCAGGTGCCGGCCCTGCTGGCCGCCCTCGCCGGTCCGCACCACGCGCGCGTGCTGGGCATTACCGGCTCCCCGGGCGTGGGCAAGTCGACCACCACCTCGGCCCTGGTGCGCATCCTGCGCGAGCGCGGGCAGACCGTCGCCGTCCTCGCCGTTGATCCTTCGTCACCGTTCTCCGGCGGCGCGCTGCTCGGCGATCGCGTGCGCATGCAGGAGCACGCGACCGATCCGGGCGTCTACATCCGCTCGATGGCCTCGCGCGGCCACCTGGGCGGCCTGGCCGCGGCGACGATCCAGGCCCTGCACGTGCTCGATGCTGCCGGGTTCGACGTGGTCGTCCTGGAGACGGTGGGTGTGGGCCAGTCGGAGGTGGAGGTGGCCGGTGCGGCCGACACCACGGTCGTGCTGCTGGCGCCGGGCATGGGCGACGGCATCCAGGCGGCCAAGGCCGGCA
>CAYFLO010000283.1:1155-2639 GCA_964343995.1 uncultured Bifidobacteriaceae bacterium | reverse complement strand
CCCACCGGCCAGCTGCCCGCGGACCTGAGCAAGGTCGACCAGACGTCACCGTTTCTGGGCAAGGGTGCCAAGAACCCGCACCAGGGCCTGCACATCAACTGGAGCAATGCTGACGGCACCTGGTCGAAAGCCGGGCTTCCACCGACCGATTACCCGGCGCTCTACGCCATCGCCGACGGCGTCGTGACGCACGTGGAGACCACACGCAAGATCGGCAGCAATGACGGCTACGGCATGGCGCTCACGTTCGCCACCGACAAGGGCCAGCCCGTGATGGCGTACTACAGCATCGAACCCTTCGTGCCAGAGCCGTCCCCAGGGTTCTACGCCCCCTTCGTCGACGTGACCGAGGGCCAGAAGGTCAAGAAGGGCGACGTGCTCGCCCACATCTACGTGCCGCCGACGTCGACCGGGTCGACCCACCTGCACCTGCACCTGCTCGCCTCCGGCAACCGGATGGAGAGCCCGTCGCTCTTCACCAAGGACGCCGTCGCGGCCTTCGCCGCGAAGTTCGGTGACCGCGGCGGTCAGGAGGACGGAAAGACGCTTCCTGCCTGCATGGGCTACAAGATCGCCGCCGACGAGAACCCGTTCGGCACCGGAGCGAGCGACTGCCTCTAGCGCCGCTTGTTGTGGACCTGCGCGAGGTCAGCCTCGGCGGCCTCGAGCGCCTGAAGGATCTCCAGGAGTTCCGCCGGCGGGACGTCGTCGGTGAGAACGTCGACACGGCGGCCCCGCGCCCAGTCGGCGCACCCGCGGATGACTGGTGCGCGCATGAGCTGACCGCGTGAACGCCAGTAGACCCAGTCGTCGACCTCGGCCATGAGCAGACCCGCCGTGACCGGACGGACGCCGCGCGATGTCGACGTGTTCTGCCCGCCTGCCCCAGACCCCTCGGACCTGCGGCCGGCACGCCACAGCCACCACACGACGATGGCCAGACCGATGACCAGGATCTCCATGACTCGTTCCTCCCGCGTACTCCGCACCCGTTGCTCGTGACAGCGACGCTAGGCAGGGGGTCTGACAGTGCACCGTGGCGCTGGGCGCGGTGCCCAAGGCCCCTCGTCGTGGGCACCTAGGCTCGCCGCGTGGACCTCCTTGACGACGTCAACCAGGGCCTGGCCCTGCGCGCGGTGCGGGTTCCGTGGCTGCTGGCGATCCCCGGGGCCCTGACCGTGGCCGCATGCGTGGCCGTGTGCGTCCGACTCGGCCAGCCCGTGTGGGGACTCCAGCTGGGCATGGGCGCGTTCTTCAGCGGGCTCACCGCGATGACCGATCCCACCGCGCGACGGCGACCGCAGATGCTCGTCCTGGGCGTGATGATCGCGCTGGGCACCCTGCTGGGCGGATACCTGTCGCCGTTCGGCTACTGGGGCGTGCTCGCGCTCGCGCTGCTCTCCCTGCCCGCCGGGTACCTCGCTGCCGCGGGAGCCCGCGCGGCCACCGCCACTCCCATGCCCAACCCGGTGATCGATCGCAAC
>CAYFLO010000283.1:0-1145 GCA_964343995.1 uncultured Bifidobacteriaceae bacterium | reverse complement strand
CGCTGGAGCCCGAGCGGCCACCGCCGGCACCGTCCTGCTGGGCGTCTTCTCCGTCAACCAGGGCCTGCAGCCGCAGGCGAGCCAGGTCCCCGTCTACGCGCTGCTGTCGCTGGCCGGATCACTGCTCATGATCGTGGTCATCGAGGGCTGGTCGCTGCTGCTCCGGCGCAGCCCCGACAACGCGTCACCCGACGAGGCCACTCCCATCGCACTTCTGCGCGAGCACGCGCACCTGTCCGACCGGTTCGTGCGGCACGCGCTGAGGCTCGCCGGCGCCGAGGTGGTGGCCGGGCTCCTGGCGCACCTGCTGGGCATCGATCACGCCTACTGGATCCCGCTCACCGTCGCCTTCGTCCTGCTGCCGAACCGTTCCGGCACGGCCAGCCAGGTGATCGCCCGCCTCATGGGCACCATGCTGGGCATCGGCCTACTCCTGGCACCCCTCACCTTCCATCCGCATGTGGGGATCGGGACGGTCGTCGCGGTGTTCCTGGGCGCTCTGCTGTCGTATGCCTTCGGACCGCTCAACTACGCGTTCGCCGTGGCCGGGCTGACGATCACAGTTCTCTCGCTGGACGCCTTCATCGGCGAGCCCGTCCTCACCACCGCGCCGATCCGCAGCCTGTGCACGATCATCGCCGGCGTCATCTGCGCCGGAGTGTGGCTGGCCGCCGGTCCCGACCGACGTCAGGCGGCATCGTCATCGTCACCGATGGGTTGACCACCGGCTGGTTCGTAGCCCTGTCGACCGATCAGTCCAGGGTGGAGTGCAGGAAATCAGCGATGGCGGGCCAGGCGTCGAGGGCCTGGTCGGCGCGGTAGGTGTCACGATCGACATTGAGGAAGGCGTGGCCGGCTCCGTCGTAGCGGCGAATCTGTGCGGGCTTACCCAGACGCGCGAGCTCGGCCTCAAGTTCGTCAATGTGCGCTGGACTGGGGTGCAGGTCGTCGTTGCCGAAGATCCCCAAGAGAGGGCCAGAGAGGGCCGGCAGCTGGTCGACGATGGCCTCGACGTTCAGCGGGAAGTCCGGCGTGCGCACGCCGGTGACGTAAGCGCCGTAGCAGTCGACGATGGCATCCAGCGGCACCTGGCATCCGGCCAGCACCGCATGGCGCCCACCGGAGCAGAACCCGATGACGCCCAC
>CAYFLO010000282.1:0-2650 GCA_964343995.1 uncultured Bifidobacteriaceae bacterium | reverse complement strand
CACCTGCACTGCCCGCGCTGCGGTGCGCCGACGCGCTGGGCCGCGGGCGGCTGGAGCGCGGTGTGTCCCGACGACGGCAGCGAGCACTTCCCGCGCACTGACCCGGCCGTCATCTGCCTGGTGCGCGATCGCGACGACCGCGCGCTGCTCGCGCGTCAGGGCGTGTGGGCGCAGGGCTGGTTCTCCACGCTGGCCGGTTTCGTCGAGGCGGGGGAGTCCGCCGAGGCTGCGCTGCGGCGCGAGGTGCGCGAGGAGTCCGGCATCGTCCTGGCGTCGGGGCCGCACGACATCGCCTACCTGGGCAGCCAGCCGTGGCCGTTCCCGCGCTCGCTCATGCTGGGCTACCACGCCTGGACCGACGATCCGGCCCTGTCGGTCGACGGGGAGGAGATCCACGAGGCGACCTGGTTCACTCGTGACGAGCTCGCGCGCGCGTGCGCGGCGGGTGAGGTGCGCCTGCCTCCGTCGATCTCGATCGCCCGTCGGCTCATCGAGCGGTGGTACGGCAGTGAGCTGCCGGGCGACTGGTCGCGACCGCTGACGGCGGTCAAGCGGTAGGTCGTTGCAGGGCTGACGCGCTAGCGCCCGACCTTCTCCTTGACCACGCCGATCGGCGGGTTGGTGAGTGCGCTGCCGTCGGGGAAGAGCAGCGTCGGCACCGTCTGGTTGCCGCCGTTGACGGTCTCGACGTAGGTCGCGGCCTCCGGCTCGGCCTCGATATTGACCTCGCGGTAGGCGATGCCCTCGCGGGTCATCTGCGCCTTCAGGCGCTGGCAGTACCCGCACCAGGGCGTACTGAACATGATGATGGTGTCGGTGTCGGGGGCGTAGGCCATGCGGGCCAACATACGCTCCCCCCACTCCCGTCAGGGCGGCGTGGCAGCATCAGCGCCGTGGATCTCCTCGACGGCCCGGACCCGCTGGATGGGCTCGACGACGAGCAGCGCGCAGCCGCGCAGGCGCTCGACGGTCCGGTGGCGATCCTGGCCGGCGCCGGCACCGGCAAGACCCGTGCCATCACCCATCGCATCGCCCACGGCGTGCACACCGGGCGCCATGATCCACGCCGCACCCTGGCAGTCACCTTCACCACGCGCGCCGCCGGCGAGATGCGCACCCGCCTGCACCACCTGGGCGTCGAGGGCGTCGCCGTGCGCACCTTCCACGCCGCTGCGCTTCGCCAGCTGCGCTACTTCTGGCCGCGCCTGTCCGGTGGGGAGTTCCCCGAGCTCATGGCCAGCAAGGCCCGGCTCGTGGCCGAGGCCGCGCACCGCGTGGGGGCAGCCACCGACACCGCCACGGTGCGCGATGTCTCGTCCGACCTGGAGTGGGCCAAGGCACTCATGCTCGCCACCGACGCTGTGGCCGCGGAGTCCGAGCGCCGCCACCGCACCCTGGCCCTGCCTGCCGAGCAGTTCACCCGCCTTCAGGTCGCCTACGAGGAACTCAAGTCCGAGCGCGGGCTGATGGATTTCGAGGACGTGCTCCTGGTCACCGTCGGTGCGCTCTCGGCGCGCCCCGACATCGCCGACGAGGTCCGCGCCGCCTACCGCTGGTTCACCGTCGATGAGTATCAGGACGTCAACCCGCTGCAGCACCGCCTGCTGTCGCTGTGGCTGGGCGATCGCGACGACATCGCCGTCGTCGGCGATGCCAGTCAGACCATCTACTCCTTCACCGGTGCCACGCCGCAGTACCTCACCGGATTCCTGGGCACCTATCCGCAGGCCACGCAGGTGCAGCTCGTGCGCTGCTACCGCTGCACCCCGCAGGTCGTGGGCCTGGCCAACGCCGTCATCGCGGCTGGTGAACGCGCGTCCACACATGCGTCCGCCGCCGCACGTCCGCTCATGCTGCGCTCGATGCGCTCCGAAGGCCCGGTGCCGCAGGTGATCGCGTGCGACGACGACGTCGCCGAGGCCGAGCAGGCCGCGTCGCGCGTGCGGGCCTGGATCGATGCGGGCACGGCGCCGCGCGATATCGCCGTGCTCTTCCGCATCAACGCCCAGTCCGCGGCGCTGGAGGACGCGTTCGCGGCGGTGGGAATCCCGGTGGTGCTGCGCGGCACCGAGCGCTATTTCGATCGGCCCGAGGTGCGCGAGGCGGTCACCCGACTGCGCGGCGCGGCCCGCGGCGGAGATGCGTCCATGCTCCAGGCGGGGCTCGGCGACACCGTGCGCGCGGTGCTTGGTGCGGCCGGCTGGTCGCCCACGCCACCGTCGTCCGCGGGTGCCGTGCGTGAGCGCTGGGAGTCCCTGGCGGCCCTGGCCGCCCTCGCCGACGAGCGCGCCACCGACCTCGGCGACTCCCTCACTGATTTCGTCGCCGAGCTCGACGTGCGCACCGAACTGCAGCACGCGCCCGTGGCCGACGGCGTCACCCTGGCGAGCATCCACTCGGCCAAGGGCCTGGAGTGGTCGCGCGTCATCGTCGTCGGGGTGAGCGAGGGGCTGCTGCCGCTGCAGTACGCCGACACCGCTGACCTGGTGGAGGAGGAGCGACGCCTGCTCTACGTGGCGATCACCCGCGCGGCCGACGAGCTCGTGCTGTCGTGGGCGCGGGCACGGCAGCCGGGAGGTCGTGCGTCGCGCGAGCCCAGTCGCTTCCTGCGCGGCACCGGCGCGGTGCCCGCCGACGACGAGGCCCAGGT
>CAYFLO010000281.1:0-2657 GCA_964343995.1 uncultured Bifidobacteriaceae bacterium | reverse complement strand
GCGTTGTCGTTCTTCTGGACCTCGCTCAGCTTGCCGGCCAGCGGTCCGGCGAACGAGCCGATGAGCAGCCAGGCGATGGCCACGCCGATGGCGAGCCACACCGCGCCGCGGCCTTTGCGGACGCGGGCTGTCTCCTTCGAGCCGGGCGTGCGGGCGGGCGAGGGCGTGGCGGGGCTCGACGTCATGGAGGAAGCCTCGTGGAGCCCATGCCGCGGCGCCACTTGGCTCACCGGAAAGCAAGATAGTTGACGAATCAACTATCTTGTGGCACTCTTGCGGGTATGACCTCGACCGCCCAGGAGCGCATGCCCGCGCTGTTCATCGGCCACGGCGCCCCGCCGCTGCTCGATGACGCGGCCTGGACCCGTCAGTTGAAGGACTGGGTCGCCGGCATCCCGCGTCCCACCGGGATCCTCGTGGTCTCCGCGCACTGGGAGTCCGCGCCGCTGGCGCTGAGTTCGTCGACGGCTGCCACCCCCGTCATCTACGACTTCGGCGGGTTCGATCCCAAGTTCTACGAGATGACCTACGACACCCCCGATGCCAGTGCGCTGGCCTCGCTCGTCGCGTCGGTGCTGCCCAAGGACGAGCCGCTGCACCAGCACGCCAAGCGCGGCCTTGACCACGGCGCGTGGGTGCCGATGCGGGTGATGTTCCCCCAGGGCGACATTCCGGTGCTGCAGCTGTCGATCCCCACGCACGATCCGGCGCGCCTCATCGAGCTCGGACGGCGCCTGGCCCCGCTGCGCGATCACGGGGTGCTCGTCATCACCTCCGGTTTTCTCACCCATGGCCTGCCGTACCTGCGCGACTGGAGCCCGGGCGCCACGCCGCCGGGGTGGAGTCGGGAGTTCGACGCGTGGGCGGGCGAGGCCCTGGCCGCCGGCGATATCGAGACCCTCGCCGACTACCGCGCACTCGCGCCCGGAATGCCATACGCGCACCCCACCGTCGAGCACTTCGTGCCGCTGTTCATCACCCTGGGGATGGCGCAGGACCCGGGTGCGCCGGTCGACACCCGCATCGACGGCTACTGGTACGGCCTGGCCAAGAGGTCCTTCCAGGTCGCCTGACCGCTTCTCGCCACGGGATGCGCCGACCCTCCTAGGCTGGCCGCGCCATGACCAGCACGTACCTCACCCTCGGTGGCGCCGCCGTCATCTCGGTCATCGTCGCGCTCATCACCCGGCGCCTGGGCTGGAACACCCCCCTCATCCTCATCATCACCGGCGCGATCATCGGCCCGCTGCCCATCGGGCCGTCCGCACCGCCGAATCCGGAGACCGTGCTCGTGCTCGTGCTGGCACCGCTGGTGTTCGGAGAGGCGCTGAGCTCGTCCTACCTTGACCTTCGCCGGGTGCGGCGTCCGGTGCTGTTCCTGGCGATCGGCCTGGTCATCGCAACGACGGTCGCCGTCGGCGCGGTATCGACCGCCGTCATCGGCATCCCGATCGCCCTGGCGTTCGCCCTGGGAGCGGTGCTCGCCCCCACCGACGCCGTCGCGGTGAGCACGGTGGCGCGCAAGGCGCACCTGCCGCGGTACCTGGTGTCGGTGCTCGAGGGCGAGAGCCTGGTCAATGACGGCACCGGCCTTACCGCGCTGAAGGTCGCGCTCGTCGCCGCCGCCGCGGGCATTGTGACCACCCTGGAGGTGGGCGCGTACTTCGTGGCGGCCGTCGTGGGCGGTATCTGCGTGGGCCTGCTCGGCGGCCTGGGTGCGGGCTGGCTGCTGCGCCGAAGCAACGATCTCGTCGCGGTCAACTGCCTCATCCTGCTGCTGCCGTTCGTCCTGTACTTCGTGGCCGAGGAGGTGGGCGGCTCGGGCATCCTCGCGGTGGTCGTCGGCGCGCTCTTCATCGCTCACCGCCAGAACAGCGACATCGGCCACGCCGGCCGCGTGCAGAGTGTGACCCTGTGGCGGCACGTCACCTTCATCCTGCAGTCGCTGGCCTTCTTCCTGGTCGGGCTGGAGTTCTCCGAGGTCATCGGCAACGTCATGGCCGACCACACCGCCTCGCTGCTCGTGCTCGTGCCGATCGTCGTGGCGCTCCTCATTGGTGTGCGCTTCCTGTTCGTCTTCGGCATGGTCGCCCTGGGCCGGCGGGCCACCACGCTGGAGGACCGTCGCCCGCTCCTGCGCGGCGCGGTCATCGTGTCGTGGGCCGGTGCCCGTGGGCCGGTCTCCGCGCTGGCGGCCTTCTCGATCCCGCTACTCCTGCGACCGGGGGATCCCACGCCCTTCCGCGACGTCATCCTGGCCACCACCTTCTGCGTCATCGTCATCTCCGTGCTGCTGTCGATGACCATCGCCCCGCTCGCACGTCGTCTGCACGTCGCGGCCGACGACGACGAGGAGCTCGCGCGCCGCATCGACGAGAAGCTCGCGCGCGCGGCACTCGATCGGCTGGCCGACATCGAGACGCAGATGGACGCCGACGGCTCCCCGTTGCCGATGGCGGTAGCCGATCGCCTGCGCACCGAGGCCGAGAGCCGGCTGGCGCACAGTGAGTCCGACGACGACCCCGAGGTTGACCCCCAGCACGACCATGACGTGCTCGTCGTGACCGCCCGAGCGCTGGTGCGTGCCGAGCAGGAGGCGCTCCTGCGGCTGCGCCGCGAGGACGCGATTCCCGAATCCGTGGTCCGGCCAATTCTTC
>CAYFLO010000280.1:1741-2692 GCA_964343995.1 uncultured Bifidobacteriaceae bacterium | reverse complement strand
CGGGTGCGACGCGACCGACGTTGAGGACTCCGTCGGTGGGCACGAGCGGTGCAGCCAGGAGGTCGTCGGCCAGCAGCGCCCCGGTGCCCACGCCGCTGGCGCGCACCGCACCGGGGAGTGCCGCAGCCGTGGCCACGACCGCGGACAGGCCCACGGCGGAGTCCAGCGACCCACTGATGACGATCGCCTGCACCCCGCGCGCGGTGAGGGTTTCGGCTAGGGCGAGCGTCGCGTGCACGCCGCCCAGGGGCTGCGGCTTGAGGATGACGACGTCGGCGAGGGCGGCCAGATCCAGGGCGGCCGGGTCGACGGCGCCCCGCACGGTCTCGTCGACGGCCACGGGAACATCGACCGCCGCGCGCACTGCGGCGATGTCGTCGATGTCAGCGCACGGCTGCTCGACGTACTCCAGTCCGAACGGCGCCAGCGCGCGCAGTGCAGCAATCGCCTGCGCACGCGACCACGCAGCGTTCGCGTCGACGCGAATGGCACCGGCGACACCGGAATCATCGAGTGCGGCACGCACCGCGGCCACGCGTGCAATGTCGTCGTCGAGAGACGCAGCACCGACCTTGACCTTGATGGTCGTGCACCCGCGTGCGATGGCCTCGGACGCGAGTGCCTGCGCACCGGCCGCATCAAGTGCCGGGACGATCGCGTTGACGGGCACGGCCGCGCGCAGGGGCGCCGGCCACGGTGTCGTCGCCGTGTCGATGGCCCCGACCAGCCAGCGTGCCGCAGCCGCTTCGGAGTAGTCGTCGAACGGTGCGAACTCCGCCCAGCCCTGCGGACCCTCGAACACCATCGCCTCGCGCACGTCGAGCCCGCGAAAGCGCTGCGCCAGCGGCAGCGCGATCGGGATCGCGGCCGCGAGCAGGGCGGGCAGCGGCGGCGAGACGGTCACGGGCGCTTGGGGAACCTGCTGAAGTCCGGCTCGCGCTTCTCCTTGTA
>CAYFLO010000280.1:0-1731 GCA_964343995.1 uncultured Bifidobacteriaceae bacterium | reverse complement strand
CGGCCAGACCGTCGTCGGCCGCATTGTGCGACGCCTTGAGCATCCGCAGTGCCAGCGGCGACAGCTCGAGCATCTCGCGCGCCCAGCGCACGGTCTCGATCTCAAGGTCGGGCAGCGGCACGACCGCGTTGACCAGACCCCAGTCGTACGCCTGCTCGGCGCCGTACTGACGGCACGTGTACCAGACCTCGCGCGAGCGCTTCTGACCGATCGTGCGCGCGAGCAGGCCGGAGCCGTAGCCACCGTCGAACGAGCCCACGCGCGGACCGGTCTGGCCGAAGCGGGCGTTGTCGGCGGCGATCGACAGATCGCACACGACGTGCAGCACGTGGCCGCCGCCGATGGAGTAGCCGGCGATCATGGCGATGACCGGCTTGGGCGTGCGCCGGATCTGGATCTGCAGGTCCAGGACGTTCAGGCGCCCGATGCCCTTCTTGGCCACGGCATCGTCGCCGATGTAGCCGTCGTCGCCGCGGATGACCTGGTCGCCGCCTGAGCAGAAGGCCCAGTCGCCCTGGCCGGTGAGGATGATGACGCCGACCGAGTCGTCGTCACGCGCGCGGGTGAACGCGTCGGTGAGCTCGAACAGGGTCTGCGGGCGGAAGGCATTGCGCTTGTGCGGGCGGTTGATGGTGATCTTGGCGATGCCGCCCGGATCGGACACCTCGTAGCGGATGTCGCCGTAGTCGCCCTGGCTCACCCACGCGCACGCGGGCAGGATCGAGGAGTGCGACGGGTCGGCGAGAGCCGGCGAGCCCTCGGCCACCACGGGGGGAAGCACATAGCGGGTGCGGGTGTCCATGCTCGCGAACCTACCGCCCTACGCTGCAGACGTGCCTGTCGAGAGCCGTCGCCCCCTCGTGCGGGTGCCCGTGGCTCCCGGGCCACGCGGCGTGCACGAGCTTCTGCCCACCCTGGCCCTGGCGATGGACGGCAGCGGCCCCGCCATTGCGCCGATCCCAGCCGTCAGCGCCACCGTCTCGACCGACTACGTGGGAGCGCTGCTGCGGGCCACGCGGCCCGACGACGTCGATGCCCCGCTGGAGTCCGACGACGTGGCGGTCGTCGTGTGCACGTCCGGCTCCACGGGTGACCCGCGCGGCGTGCTGCTGTCGACGCCGCAGCTCACCGCGCACACCGCGCACGTCAACGCCGGCGACCCGGTGTGGGTCGTGGCCCTGCCGGTCACCTCAATCGGCGGCCTGAACGTGCTCGTGCGATCCCTGGCCACCACCCACGATCCGGTCGTGCTCCCCAGCGTGGGCGGTGCCGAGCCGTTCACGTCCGCGATGCTGGCCGGGGCAATCGAGGAGGCGCGCTCGTCCGCCGACGATGTGCTTGTCTCGCTCGTGCCCGCCCAGCTCACCCGTGCGCTCGACGATCCCCGCGCCGTCGCGGCCCTGACCGCGTGCCGCCGAGTGCTCGTGGGCGCCGCGGCCACGCGCGCCGAGCTCCTAGAGCGCGCTCGCGATACCGGCATCTCGGTGACGACGACCTACGGATCCACCGAGACCGCCGGCGGCTGCGTGTACGACGGTGCACCCCTGCCGGGCACCTCGCTGCACATCGAGCAACCTGACGCCGACGGCGTCGGACGCCTCGTCGTGTGCGGCCCGTCGGTGGCATCCGGCTACCGCCTGGATCCCGTCGCGACGGCGCAACTGTTCACACCCGCCGGATTCCGCACGTCCGACCTCGGACGCGTCGACGCCCAGGGTCGGGTGACGGTGC
>CAYFLO010000279.1:0-2704 GCA_964343995.1 uncultured Bifidobacteriaceae bacterium | reverse complement strand
GCATCGCAGTCCGTACAAGGGATTCAGCGTCGAGTTCGCCGAGTACCGCCCGTACCTCCCTGGCGACGACCTTGCCACGCTGGACTGGAAGGTCTTCGCGCGGTCGGACCGGCACTTCGTCAAGAAGTACGAAGAGGAAACCAACCTCACCTGCCACATGTTGATCGACGTGAGTCGATCGATGGGCTACGCGTCGGGCGAGGTCACCAAGCTGCACTACGCGTCGTTCCTCACCGGTGCGCTGGCCTACTTGATGCACCGGCAGCGCGATGCGTTCGGCCTGATTGCGTTCGACGATGCGATTTCGGCGCTGGTGCCGGCGAGCGCGCGCGGCGGGCACTTGCGTGCCGTGCTGCTGGCGCTTGAGCGGCTGCAGGTCGGTCACCGCACCAACGTGGCCAAGCCGCTGAACGACCTGGCCACGGCCGTGCGGAAACGTGGCATGGTGGTCCTGGTGTCGGACCTGCTTGATGAACCGCAGCGCGTGCTGGATGGGCTCAAGCACTTCCGGCACCGGGGCAGCGACGTCATGGTGTTCCACGTCCTCGACCCGTATGAGCTGACCTTCCCGTTCGAGCAGGCCGCCCGGTTCAGGGACATGGAGAGCGACGAGGAGGTGATGGCCGTGCCTGGATCGGTGCGCGCGGAGTACCTCGATCGCATGCAGGGCCTGATTGCCTTCTATCGCCGCGAGTTGCAGCTCGCCGGCATTGATTACTGCCTGCTGGACACCTCACAGCCGCTGGAACTGGGCTTGATGTCGTACTTGATGACCCGTCGCCGCGTGCTCTGATGATCGGCCTCTCGTTCCTGTCGCCATTGTTCCTGGCCGGCGCGCTCGCGGCGGCGGTGCCGATCCTGCTGCACCTGTTCCACCGCAAGACGGACGTGGTGATCGACTTTCCAGCGGTGCAGTTGTTGACGAAGGCGCCGGCCCAGCAACATCGGCGCCGGCGGTTCCGCGAGATCCTGCTGCTGGTGCTGCGGGTGGCAGCGCTGATTCTCCTGGCCGTCTCGTTCGCCCGGCCGTACTTCGCCGGCATGATGGCACCTGCGTCGATGCCGCTCACGGTCATTGCCGTCGACACCTCGATGAGCATGACGGCACCCGGGCAGTTTGCGCGCGCGCGCGACGCGGCCGCCAAGGCGCTCTCTGCGGTTCCGTCGTCGCGGGCGGTGGCGCTGGTCAGCTTCGCCGACGCTCCGTCCGTCATCGTCGATGCAACGACGGATCGGGGTGCCGTGGACTCTGCGCTTGCGCAACTGTCGCCGGGCATGGGCGGGACGCGCTATCGAAGCGCGCTTGGGCGCATCGGTGAACTCATTGGCTCGCGCGATGGACACGTGGTCGTGGTGACGGACCTGCAGCAATCGGGGTGGGATGGCGGAGACGAGGGTGGTCTCCCGGACGGTGTGCAGGCCGACATCGTGACCGTGCCCGGGCCATCGGGCAACCTAGCCGTTACCGCCGCAGAGGTGCGGGCGCGCGCGCTGGTTGCGTCGGTACAGAACTACGGCCCTACGGAAATCACCACGACGGTGCGCGTGTTCGCCGACGGCAGGGAGATCGCCCACTCCACCGTCGGCCTCGGGCCGCTGGGGGCTGCCGATGTGTCATTCAGCGTGCCGTTGCCCTCGTCTGGCAGCGTGGATGTGCGCGTGGATGATCCAGGCGGCTACCTGGCCGACAATCTCCGCAGCGTGGAACTGAATTCGACGCCCGCCACGCCACTGGCGATCGTCGTCGCCGATCCAACCGGGGCGGTCGGCGGCCTGTATCTTGAACGCGCGCTGTCGCTCGCCGGCAACGGTGACGAGTTCGACATCCAGGTGCTTGACGGGCGCGACGTCGCCCGCTGGGACGCTGGCCGCCTGGGACGCCAGGCGGCCGTGTTCGTGACCGGCACGCGGACGCTCGACAGGACGGGCCGCGATCGCCTGCGCGAGTACCTTGGACAGGGCGGCCACGTGATGCTCGCGCTCGGACCGGATGTTGACCTTGGCACGCTGCCCGATGTGCTGGGCGTCCGATTGCCCATTGCCGAGGCGCCCGTCAGGAGCGCCGGCGCCACCATGGTTGCCACCGACAGCCGTCATCCGATTTTTCGGCCCTTCCTCAGCCCGTCTGGGGCGCTGGGAGACGTCCAGGTGGACCAGCATCGGCGTCTGAATGGAGACGGTGCCCGAGTGGTGCTCGCGCAATTCTCCGGTGGCGACACTGCGCTGGCCGAGCAGGCGGTTGGGGAGGGCCGCCTGCTGGTGTTTACGTCGGACGTCGACAACCAATGGAGCCGCTTCCCCCTGAACCCGGCGTTCGTACCGTTTGCTATTGAGAGTGCTCGGTATCTGTCGAAAGATCGCCACGCCACCCGGGAGGCTCGCGCCGCCGATACTCGCGAGTCCAACCCGGCGGCGACGAGCGTGGAGCAGTTCACCGCCTCGATTGATCGGACGAACTGGGCGGCGCTGCCGCCGGTGAGGAATGCGACACGGGACATCGAGGATCGGCAGCGGTGGTGGCAGGTGGGAATCGTGGTGATGCTGATCGTGCTGGCGGGTGAAGCGGTGATCGGCCGGCAGACAACGTAGAATCGTTCATGGCGGATCGAGCAGGGGAGCTTCGGGCCATTCTCGAGGGCGTACGCGCCCAGTGGATGCGTCGCGCGCTGCTGCGGTCCTGGGCTGTTGGCGCGGCGGCCGCCGC
>CAYFLO010000278.1:0-2714 GCA_964343995.1 uncultured Bifidobacteriaceae bacterium | reverse complement strand
TTCGGCATCGAGGTCGGCGTCGCCTACGTGGTTGCCGATCTCGACACCGATGTGCCCGTTGGCCAGGCTGCGATCGAGCTCGCGGCAGGCCGCGTCGGTGTCCTGCAGGGGCACCTGGCAGAACGGCAGCAGTCGATCGGGGGCCTGACCGCACGTCTCCAGGGCGAGGTCGTTGAAGATCGCGGCGACGGACGCGGCCTGGTCGGCCGACCGCCCGTAGGCGAAGAACACCGGCGTGGGCGAGACCACCTGCACGTCGACGCCATCGGCATCCATGTCGGCCAGTCGGGTGTCGGCGCTCCACGCGGCGTCGGTGATGCGACGGAACTCGCGGTCGCCGATCATGATCGTGGCCTCGGTGGCCGAGTCGACGCGCAGCGTGGGCCAGTCGGTGCCCCCGCAGGCGGCCGCGAGGTCGGGCCACCCCCGCGGCACCGAGTGCGCGTGCACGTCGATGACGGTCATGTCACCCCTTGCCGGGGTGGAGGGCACCGCACTGCGCACACGTGCGCGCTGAATCGCTGCCATAGAACTTCTCGAACACCGGCGGCAGGTCGACGACGATGTCGGTCACCTGGAGTTCGACGTCGTAGATGAGGTGATTGCACTCCAGGCAGTACCACTGGAAGTGCTCAGTCAGACCGTGCTCGCGCGGCCGCTCGAACACCAGGCCGATCGATCCGGCCTCGGGACGCTGCGGCGAGTGCGGCATGAAGCGCGGGAGCACCCACATCTGCCCGGGGCCGATCTCGACGGAGGCGCGGCCCTGCGGCGTCTGGACGTCGACGTGCATGGTGCCCTTCAGTTGGTAGAAGACCTCCTCGTAGGGATCGACGTGGAAGTCGGTGCGCTGGTTGGGGCCACCGACGACCATGACGATGAAGTCCTGTTGGCCGGGGAAGATCTCCTTGTTGCCCACCGGGGGCTTGAGCTTCGGGCCGTTCTCGGCGAGCCACGCATCGAAATCGAGTGCATCCAGTGAAGGCGTCATCGTGACTCCCGAGGGTGATAGGCGACGGCCTGCATCTCGATGAGCAGGTCCGGGTGCGGCAGCTCGCGGACGGCCACGGTGGTGCGCGTGGGGCCGTCCTCGGTGAAGTACTCGCCGTAGACCTCGTTGTAGGCGGCGAAGTCGGCCATGTCGACGAGGTACGACGTGACCGAGACCAAATCGGTGAGGTCGGCACCCGCCGCTCGCAGAATGTCGGCGATGTTCTCGATCACCGCGCGGGTCTGCAGCCGGATGTCGCGCACGGTGACGCCGTCGACCACGTCGACGCCGACGAAGGTGTTGTCCGGGCGACGGCTCGACGTGCCCGACACGTAGACGAAGTCCCCGGCACGCTTGGCGTGGGGAAACCGGCCGCGCGGAGTGGCCTTGCCCGCGACGAGGTGGCTCTCGGTCGTCATGACCTGCTCCGACCGCGCCGCGCGAGGGCGGTGACGACACCGACCGCGCCGGCCACACCGACGGCCGCCGCCGCGGCGGCCGCTCCGACCAGCCGCTGCTGGCGGCGGTAGCGGGCGATCACGTCGGCGTACGGGATCGTCGTGAACGACACCATCTCGTAGCGCGACAGGTAGCGGCCGGGGAGCGCGCGCTCGAGCGCGTGCTCGATGCGACGGGCCATGAGGAACGCCGGCGACGCGACCTTGTCGCGCATCTCGACGAAGTTCTCCTTGGCCAACTGGGCGATCGCCTCAGCATTGCGGTGGCGGCGCTCCTGCCACATCGGCAGTGCTCGCCCCCAGTCGTCACCGGTCTCCGCCAGGCAGCGGTCGAGTTCGACGACGTCCTCGAATCCGCAGTTCGCGCCCTGACCGAAGAAGGGGAGGATCGCGTGTGCGGCATCGCCGATGAGGGCCACGCGGCCGTCGACCTGCCACGGCTCCACGTGCAAGGTGGCGAGCATGCCCACCGGGTTGTGCAGGTAGTCGTCGACGAGCGTGGGCATGAGCGGAACGGCGTCGGCGTACTCGCGCTCGAAGTGGTCGCGCACCTGCTCAGGCGTGGTGAGGGCGTCGAGGGCCGCGCGCGGCCAGAACAGCGTGCAGGTGAACGAGCGGTCGGGGTTGGGCAGCGCGATCATCATCGAGCCGCCGCGTGGCCAGATGTGCAGCGCATCGGGGTCAAGAGCGAACTGCCCGTCGCGCGCCGGGATGACGAGCTCCTTGTAGGCGGAGTCCTCGGCCTCCATCACCACGCGCACCCGACCGGCGGATTCCAGGCCCGTACGCACCACGCTGCCCGCGCCATCGGAGGCGATGACGATGCCGGGGTGCTCGGCGCGACGGCGTCCGGCGTGCTCGACGGTGAGGGTGCCGGTCGCCACGTCGTAGGCCACCGCCGGCGTCTCGAAGTGCACGTGCACGCCTGGAGTTGCCTCGGCCGCGTCAAGCAGGGTGGCATTGAGCGCGGCGCGTCCGATCGAGTTGATCGCCAGCTCGCCGGAGGCGGAATACGACTGGTACGAGATCTGGCCGTCGACGCCGTGCATCATCCGCCCGTGCATCGGCAGCGCCGGCGCCATGACCGAGTCGACCAGGCCGATGCGTCGCAGCGCATCCAGACCGCGCTCGCTGAGGGCAAGGTTGATCGAGCGCCCGCGCTCGGGTGCAGCCACGCGCGGATCGGCGCGCCGCTCGTAGACCTCGACCCGGTACCCGCGGCGGCCCAGGTAGCAGGCGAGCAGGGAGCCGACCAGGCCGGCTCC
>CAYFLO010000277.1:0-2733 GCA_964343995.1 uncultured Bifidobacteriaceae bacterium | reverse complement strand
AATGCGATCGGCGGCGCTCCGGTGATCCTGCAGGTCGGTCTGGTCAACCAGTCCGATGCCCGTGAGGCGGCCGCGGCCCTTCCCTTCCGCGTCCCGACCACCATGGGTGTGGGGCGCACCATGCTCCTGCCGGAGATGGGCGTGAAGGTGACCACGCCGGCCACCTGCGCGGTGCGCGGTGACGAGCTCGTCGCCAAGACCAAGGGCACCTGTGGCTTCACCACGCCCACGGCTCATGACGGGCAGCGCGACTACCGCACGACGATCGTGCTCAGCGGTGGCGCGACGGCAGGCACCACGCTGCCGGCCATCACCGCCCGCACGACCTTCGCCGCCGGATCGGCCGCGATCACGGCCACCCAGGCCAAGGCCCTGGCGGCCAAGGTGCCCGCGCTCAAGGGCAGCGAGGTCGTCACGGTGACGGCCTACGCCGGCCAGCACAACGGCCGCAGCGCCGCCGCCAACGCGGCGATCGCCAAGGCCCGTGCAGCGGCGGTCGTCAAGGAGCTCACCGGCAAGGGCATCGCCGTCGACCGCGTCGTGGTCGCGACGAATGAGAAGGCTCCGCATCGCGACGCCATCGCCAACGGCGAGGTCGTCGTCCGCAGCCAGGCGCACTAGTCCTGGCGGCCTGTCTCCCCGCAGGCCCGCATCGCGCCCTGGTGCCTAGCGCACCAGGGCGCGATGCCACGCCATGATGCTGACGTCGGTGAGGCTGGCGACCTGGTCGATGATCACCCGCAGTCGCTCGGCATCGGTCGTCGCAGCATCGAAGGTGGGACGCAGCCACGGCTCGAGCGCCCGTCCGCCGTCGAGCACCAGGGCACTGACGAGTTCGGCGATGACCCGCCGCTGGCGGGCGTACTCCTCGTCGGCACCGGGGCGCTGCATGATGTAGATGACCGCCACGGCCTTCATCACGGCCACCTCGGCGGCCACCTCGTCGGGAACGACGAGATCGGCGCCGTAGCGCGTGTGCGGGCCGGGGCCGAACTGCACCTGCGTGGCCACCTGGGCGGCCGCACTGAACCGCCCGATGAGGTACGACGTGAACCGCTTGAGCTCCACCAGCGACGACATCGATCCGTCGAAGCGCCGCGGCCAGTAGTCCAGGGCGATGATCCGCTGCAGGCCGGCCTCCAGATCGCCCGCGTCGAGCCCGAAGCGCACGGCGGCCACGTCGACCAGTGCCCGCTGCTCGGTGGGCGAGCGGAACTGCTCCAGCGAGACCAGCCGGGAGTGCACGGCGTCCTCCAGGTCATGCACGGAGTAGGCGACGTCGTCCGACCAGTTCATCACCTGCTCCTCCAGGCAGGTGCGGCCGTCAGGAGCACCGGCGCGCAGCCAGGTGAAGATCGGCAGGTCGTCCTCATAGGCGCCGAACTTGCGCACACCGGGCTGGCGGGTCCATGGGTACTTGCACGCGGCATCCAGGCTGGCCCGGGTGAGGTTGAGGCCGACGCTGGCGCCCTCGGCATCGACGACCTTCGCCTCCAGCCGTGAGAGAACACGCAGCGACTGGGCGTTGCCCTCGAACCCGCCGATCGCGTCGGCGATGCGGTCGAGTTCCTCCTCGCCGTTGTGACCGTAGGGCGGGTGGCCGAGGTCGTGGGCCAGGCCGGCCACCTCGACGAGGTCGGGGTTGCAGCCCAGGGAGTCGCCGAGCTCGCGCGCGATCTGCGCGACCTCCAGGGTGTGAGTGAGACGGGTGCGCGGGAAGTCGGCCTCTCCGGCGACGAGCACCTGGGTCTTGGCGGCCAGCCGGCGCAGGGACGAGCAGTGGAGCACGCGGGCACGGTCGCGCGCGAATGGGCTGCGCACGGTCTCCTTCACCGGTTCGACGACGATGCGCTCCTCGTCGAAGTGGTCATAGCCCGGCAGCACGTCCGACAGGCTAGCGGCCGGGCGTACGTAGGATCGGTGCCCGTGAGCACCTCGCGCCGACGCCCGGGTGCCGTGGCGTTCGCACTCGTGGCGCTGACATTCGCACTCGTGGCCCTGCCGGCCTGCGGCCGCGATGCTCCGCCGGTCGTGGGCGCCACCGCGATCCCTGCGCCCGACCGCACACCCGCTCCGGCCATAGCGGGCACCACCCTCACCGGCGAGCACCTTGACCTCGCGTCGATGCGCGGACGCGTCGTCGTGCTCAACGCCTGGGCGTCCTGGTGCGGGCCGTGTGTCGACGAGGCCCCGCAGCTGGAGGCCTTCTCCGCCTCGGCCGACCCGGCTGCCGTGGCGGTGGTGGGTCTGGACGTCTCCGACCGAAGCGGCGACGCCAAGGACTTCGTCCAGGCGCACGGACTGGGCTACCCCAGCATCGTCGACGCCGACGGCGCTCTGCTGGCGACGATTCCCGGTGTGCCTCCGGCGGCACTGCCGAGCACCGTGGTGATCGATGAGCAGGGGCGCATCGCTGCCCGTGTCATCGGGCCGACGACCTCAGACCAGCTGCGCGAACTCGTGCGTCAGGCGTCGACGAGCCCGTCCGCCTCGACGGTGGTGCCATCCGGTTCGAACGTCAGCGGATGACCTGCGGAAGCATCCAGCGCGTCATCGCGTAGTAGCGCAACAGCGCGATCGTCTCGCGGCCCACGTACTCCGAGGTGAGTGCGGTGCCCGGCCCGTCCTTGACGGGCGAGACGTGTGCGTCGATACCGAGGGTTGACGCTGTGGCCTGTGCACGTGCGGCCTGAGCGGGATCGGTGACGACGGTGGCACTCGACAGACCGAGGT
>CAYFLO010000276.1:0-2738 GCA_964343995.1 uncultured Bifidobacteriaceae bacterium | reverse complement strand
ACGGTGACGACATCGATGGCCTGGCCGGTACTCACCGGCGGTGCACCGGCCTGGGTGAGGTGCTCCAGCAGGTCACCGCGGGTGAGCCGGGAGATGATCACGGTGGTGCCGGCCATGCCCAGGGCGTTGGCGATCGAGCCGATTGACGAGCGCGAGGCGGTGACCGGGCCGAGGTAGTCCGCCGGCGCGGTCTTCATGAGCAGCGCGCCGAACGGCACGTTGATCACCTGGGTGCCGGCGCCCACGAGCACGAGCGCGGGCAGGAAGAACCAGAACGGGGAGTCGATGCGGTAGAGCGCGAGCGAACCGAAGCCCGCGAAGACCCCGGCGAAGCCCAGCAGACCGACGCGCCGCTCACCCCAGCCGCGGGTGAGCAGGCGCCCGGCCACGAGCGAGGCCACGACGCCCATGGCCAGCGCGGGCAGCTGCGCGAATGCCACGGCGACGGTGTCCATGCGGCGCACGTACTGCCACAGATTGGCCAACTGGAGCACGAGGATCGAGTTGCTCATGTTGACGCCGAACGACATCAGGATGCAGGCGATGAACGCCGGGGTGCGAAACAGCGACACCGGGAAGAACGGGTGCGGGGTGCGCCGCTCCCACAGCAGGAACGCGACGAAGGCGGCGACACCCACCGCGAGCGCGATGAGGGTGCGCGGTGCGGTGATCGACGTGGTGAGCTGGCTGATCGCGTAGAGCGGCCCGACGACGCCGATGGCCAGGAGCACCTGGCCGATCACATCGATCGGCCCGGACCCCACCGGTGGTTGCACCGGCAGGATCCTCGGTACCAGCACCGCGGCGACGAGGAACAGCAGTGGCACGACCAGGAACGACAGCCGCCACTGCACGGTGGCCAGGGATCCTCCGACGAAGCTGCTCACGAGCATGCTGAGTCCGGAGACCGCACCGAACAGACCCAGGGCCGCGCCAAGCCGGTCCGGCGTGCACACCGCACGCACCATGGTGAACGAGGCGGTGAAGACCACGCCGATGCTCAGGCCCACGACCGCGCGGGCGACGATGTACATCCACGGGCTCACGCTCGCCGCGGTGAGGCCATCGCCGACGAT
Source organism: uncultured Bifidobacteriaceae bacterium (assembly GCA_964343995.1). GTDB lineage: Bacteria > Actinomycetota > Actinomycetes > S36-B12 > S36-B12 > JBAWXR01. The sequence goes on along the minus strand of CAYFLO010000276.1, from coordinate 1,662 downwards.
TCCCAGCAGCAGCGCCCATAGCAGCAGCCGCCGCCGGCCCACGCGGTCGGCGAGCAGGCCGCTGCTCACCACGGTGGCCGCCAGCACGATGCTCATGGCGCTGGAGGCGATGGGGACGAGGGCCGGGCCCATCTGCAGCCCGCGCGACGCGTCGACCAGGGCGGTGCTGGAGATGTTGATGTCGCTCACCGCGGTGCCGGCCATCATGCCCAGCAGCGGAACCTGCAGGCGCGTCCTCAGGTCGCCGGCCATGGGGGCAGCGTAGGCAGGGGCATCCGCGAACCACGGGTCCTCCGCGGTGAATCGGTCCGATACCTACGGGAACAGGGCCGCCGGGCCCATCGGTTCCCCACCGGAAGGCTGGTCATGCGTCTCCGCGCGCTCGCAGGTGCCCTCGTCGTCAGCGTGATCGCCGGAGTGGGGATCGCCGCGGCGACCCCGGCCAGTGCCGCGAACTTCACCGACGTGCTCGACAACCCCGCGTACTGGCAGTCGGGCAACCAGGCCGACATCATCCAGTGGATCAACATGTCGTATGGGTCCTCGCACCCGCGCTACTCCACCCACCGCGTCGACGTGCTGCTCGACGATGGTGGACGTCCGGTCGACGGCGTGACCTACCTCAAACTCACGACCAACTTCTCTGCCATCTCGGGCACGACAAGTCAGGACGAGTTCGTGTCGGCTGTGCACCTGCCCGCCGGCGCACGCATCATCGACACGGCGAACACCCCGATCTTCTGTCGCATCGCCCCCAACGGGCTGTTCTCCGACGCCCCGGTGCCGTTCCAGCCCGTCGTCGACGGCACCTGCCGGCAGGGGGTGAAGGATCTCGGCGGCAACACCTTCGCCGTCAACGACAAGGTCCTCAACCGCGGTGACATCTGGGAGATCTACGTGCCGGTGGCCGCCACCCGAGCGATGTCGGCCGCCGATGGTGCAGGGAGTGCGGTGTCATTCCGGGTGACGAATGCGCACAAGGACGCCACTGAGCCCGACGTCGCCGAGGCGACGAACAACCTCACCATCGGGGCCCCACTCTCCGGTTCGTCCGGTGCTTCTGCGGGCGTGGCGGCTTCGTCGGGTGCCAAGGCCGGAGCCGTGTGCGCCAAGGCGGGGATGAAGGCCTCCGGCCTCACCTGCGTGAAGGCGCGCGGCCGACTGATCTGGAAGCACCGCTAGGACGAGCATCGTGGTCTCTCGCATGCGTGTGGTGCTGGCCGCCGTGGCCACGCTGCTCATTGTCAGCGCGGGCCTTGCCCCGCAGGCGCACGCCGCCACGTCCCTGCCTGGTCGTGACCGGATGACCCAGGCAATGCTCACGCTCGACCAGATGACGGCCCTGGGCCTGACGCCGCTGTCGGGGGCCGGGGCGATCGTCACGGGTGATCCGGATCCGGCGAACAGCTACGTGCGGTTCAAGCACTCCATCGACTCCTACGGTTTCGCCCACGCAACGTCGCCCGGCAAGCACGACGATCGCAGCGTGATGATGGTGGTGACCATCGGGCACTCCGACACCATGCGCTCTGACTGCGAGGTCGACGACGGGCTCGACGTGCGCCGCGTGGGGCGCCACGACTGCACGGCCGTGCGCGATCTCGACCACAACGGCCACCCGCAGGATGTTGTCTACGGCATCCGGGTGTCGCCCACCGTGCT
>CAYFLO010000275.1:0-2763 GCA_964343995.1 uncultured Bifidobacteriaceae bacterium | reverse complement strand
CCGCGAGGCTCTCGCTTTCGGTCGGTTCGACCATCAGCGTGCCCGCCACCGGGAACGACATCGTCGGCGCGTGGAAGCCGTAGTCGATGAGCCGCTTGGCGATGTCGTCGACGGTGACGCCCGTGGCGCTCGTGAGTGGACGGACGTCGAGGATGCATTCGTGGGCGACGAGCCCGTGGGCTCCCGTGTACAGCACGGGATAGTGATCGCGCAGACGTGCGGCCACATAGTTGGCCGCCAGGATCGCCGTCTGGGTCGCCAACTGCAGACCGTCCGCACCCATGAGCCGGATATAGGCCCACGGAATCGGCAGGATCCCCGCACTCCCCCAGGGGGCGCCGCTCACTGGACCGCAGCCGCCGTCCGCATGCCCGCGCCCGAGCGGCCCGGCCTCCGGACGCAGCGGATGAGAGGGCAGGAACGGCGCCAGGTGAGAGCGCACCGCTGTGGGGCCGACCCCCGGACCACCCCCGCCGTGCGGGATGCAGAACGTCTTATGCAGGTTCAGGTGCGAAACGTCGGCACCGAAACGACCGGGCCGTGCCAGGCCCACAAGCGCATTGAGATTTGCGCCGTCGACAAACACCTGACCGCCGGCGTCATGCACCATCGCACAGATCTCTCCCACGGCCTCCTCGAACACCCCGTGGGTGGAGGGGTAGGTGATCATCAGCGCAGCGAGGTCGTCGCGATGGGCCTGCACCTGGCGAGCGAGATCGGACACGTCGACGTTGCCCTCCTCATCGCAGGCGACAACGACGACGGTCATCCCTGCCATCACGGCACTGGCGGCATTGGTCCCGTGGGCACTGCTGGGGATGAGGCACACCGTGCGATGACCCTCGCCGCGCGAACGGTGGAAGGCGCGGATGGCGAGCAGGCCCGCGTACTCCCCCTGCGACCCGGCGTTGGGCTGAAGGCTCACGGCGTCGTAGCCGGTGATCTCGACCAGCCAACGCTCCAGCCCGGTGATGAGATCGACGTAACCCTGGGCCTGGTCGAGCGGGGCGAACGGGTGGATCGAGGCGAACTCCGGCCAGGTGATCGGCTCCATCTCTGTCGTGGCGTTGAGCTTCATCGTGCAGGAGCCGAGCGGAATCATGGCGCGATCCAGGGCGATATCGCGGTCGGAGAGGCGCCGGATATACCGCAGCATCTCGGTCTCGCTGCGGTGCTCATGGAAGACCGGATGCGACAGGAACGGCGACGTACGGCGCAGAGGCGCGGGGATCGCTGACGAACTGCTCGCTGAGACCGTCCCCGTGATGTCCAGGGCTCGAATCACCGCATCGAGATCAGCCGGCACGGTGGTCTCATCCACGCTCACCGACACCGTGTCCGCGTCCACGCGGCGGATGTTGACGCCGTTGGCCAGCGCCGCGGCGACCACATCGTCGGCTCGACCCGGCACGCGCACGCCCACCGTGTCGAAGAATGAATCCGACACCAGCGGTAGTCCACCGGCGCGCACGGCATCGGCGAACCCGGCGGCAAGGCCATGAGTGCGGCGTGCGATCGCGGTGAGACCCTCGGGGCCGTGGTAGGCCGCGTACATCGAGGCGATGACGGCCAGAAGCACCTGGGCGGTGCAGATGTTGCTCGTGGCCTTCTCGCGGCGGATGTGCTGCTCGCGGGTCTGCAGCGCCAGTCGGTAGGCCGGCCGGCCATCGGCGTCCACGCTCACACCCACCAGGCGTCCGGGGAGACTTCGCTCGAGCCCGGAACGCACGGCCATGAAGCCCGCATGCGGTCCACCGAAGCCGAAGGGCACGCCGAAGCGCTGGGCCGAGCCCACCACCACATCGGCGCCCTGCTCCCCCGGCGGGGTGATGAGGGTGAGGGCGAGCAGGTCGGTCGTGACGATGGCCAGCGCACCGCGATCGTGGGCCGCTTGGATGACAGGGGCGATGTCACGGACGGCACCGGAGGAGCCCGGTGAGGAAATGATCACGCCCGCCAGGTCGTCGTCGGCTGCTGGCACCGAGAGTCCACCCGTGAGGTCGACCACATCCAGGCGGATGCCCAGCGGCTCGGCGCGGGTGGTGAGCACGGCGAGGGTCTGCGGATGGGTATCGGCATCGACGACGATGCGGGAACGCGACGTGGATCGCACCGCCAGCGCCATGGCTTCCGCCACCGCCGTGGGTTCATCCAGGAGCGATGACCCGGCAATCGGAAGGGCGGTGAGGTCCTCGACCATTGTCTGAAAGTTCAGCAGCGCTTCGAGACGCCCCTGCGAGATCTCCGGTTGATAGGGGGTGTAGGCCGTGTACCAGGCGGGGTTCTCCAGGATGGTGCGGGTGATCACGCCCGGCGTGAAGCAGCCGCTGTAGCCCAGGCCGATGAGGCTGGTGACGACACGGTTGCGGCCGGCCAGTGCCGCGAGTTCGGACAGCACCTCCGGCTCTTCCGCGGCCGCAGGTAGATCGAGCATCTGGGCCCAGCGAATGCTTGCCGGCACAACGGCCTGCGTGAATTCCTCAAGTGAGGTGTAGCCGATGGCGCGAAGCATGAGTTCACGGTCGGCGGCATCGGGTCCGATGTGACGATCGACGAAGGCCATGGGTACTCCCGGTCCAGGCGGCAGGCAGGCACGGGTGAGCCTGCCTCCCCCTCTGTGACCCGCGCCGAGACGCGACCTGAGAGTTTCACCGGCGAACCGGCTTTCACCGTCGGTGGGGACGAATCCCGCTTTCCAGAGATGCCTTCCCCGAGCGGTCCTGCTGCCTGAGAGGTTGTCGGGGAGATTGCTCCTTCGGCGCC
>CAYFLO010000274.1:0-2767 GCA_964343995.1 uncultured Bifidobacteriaceae bacterium | reverse complement strand
TGGTGATGGTGGGGGAGCCGAACTTCTTGTCGATGACGACGTTGCGGCCCTTCGGGCCCAGGGTCACCTTGACCGCGTCGGCCAGGGCGTTGACGCCGCGCTCCAGGCTGCGGCGGGCGCTGTCGTCGAACTCCAGGATCTTGGCCATGATGCGTTCCTTCGGTAGGTGCGGTGAAGCGTGTGGGGGGTGCGTGACGAGATCGGGCCCGCCACAGATGCGGCGGGCCCGATCAGGAGTCGACTACTTCTCGACGATCGCGAGGACGTCGCGGGCGGACAGGAGCAGGTACTCCTCGCCGTTGTACTTGACCTCGGTACCGCCGTACTTGCTGTAGATGACGGTGTCGCCGGCCTTGAGGTCCAGCGGGATGCGCTTGGCACCGGCATCGTCGAAGCGACCGGGGCCGACCGCCAGGACCTTGCCCTCCTGGGGCTTCTCCTTGGCGGTGTCAGGAATGACGAGGCCGGACGCAGTGGTCTGCTCGGCGTCGAGCGGCTGGACCAGGATCCGGTCCTCGAGCGGCTTGATGGAGACCGACACGGTTACATCCTCCGGATGTCGTAGCGGGCCGTCCGGTCGGACGGCTGGTCTGCTGGGGCCCGGCCGGGGGTCCGACCGGTTGGCAGTCCCGGGTGGGGAGTGCCAGAAGATGACAGTACGCGGCGATTAGCACTCCGTCAAGTTGAGTGCCAGCCCCGGGCCGCGACAATGGCCCCGTGGCCGACCCCTCCCTCACGCTCGCCACCTGGCTGGCCTCGACTGACGGGCAGGCCGCCCTCGCCGAGGCCGCGGAGCTGGCCCCCTGGTCCGACCCCCTGGCGGCGAGCACGGCGCTGGCCCGCAGCCGCCCGGACCTCACGCCCGAGCAGGCCCGGGCCGCCCTGGCCCAGGCCGACCTCGCACACGCCGCCCGCACCCGGCACGGTCGCCCGGATGCCGACCGGCTGCTCTTCACCCGCGACGGACTGGAGCAGGGCACCCGCGCCGAGGTCGCCGAGCTTCGCGCCCGGACACTGGCGTCCAGCGGTGTCCGTCACGTCGTCGACCTCACCGCCGGACTCGGACTGGATGCTCGCGCCTTCGCCACCGCCGGGCTGCGCGTGACTGCGGTCGAGCGCGACCCGCACGTGGCCGCGCTGCTCGCGCACAACCTGCGCGGCACCGACAGCGAGGTCATCGTGGCCGACGCCCTCGACGTCGCGCCCGCGCTGCTCGCGTCTCTGGATCCCACCGACGCGGTTTTCGTCGATCCGGCCCGTCGCGATCCCGTCGGCGCGCGCGATCTGTCCACCGGCCGCGCACGCGCCGAGCGCGATCCCGCACGGTGGTCTCCCCCACTTCCCGCGGTGCTCGCGCTGCCGCATCCGCGCATCGTCGTCAAGGCCGCGCCCGCCACCGCGGTGCCCGACGGCTGGCAGGCACAGTGGACCAGCGTGCAGCGCACGGTCGTGGAGTGCAGCCTGTGGTCGTGGCCGGCGCTGCCGGCTGACCGGGTGGCGGCGGTCATGCGCGCGCCTGACGAGGTCACGATCGTCACGCCGTCCGGAGTCCCCACCCCCGTGGCCGGGCAGGCACTCTCCTTCGTCCTGGAGCCCGATCCCGCGCTCGTCGCCGCCGGCCTGCTCGACGCACTCGGCGACACCGCCGTCTCGCGTCTCGCCGACGACTCCACGTGGCTCACCAGTGACCACCAGCCCGACGGGTCGATCGGTGACGGGCGACTGCGCTCCGTCGTGCGCGCCTACCGCGTCATCGACGTGCTGTCCGGCTCGACCGCGCAGCAGCGCGCCCTGCTGCGCAGCCATGGCGTAACGCACGCGGTGGTGAAGTCCAAGGACACCGGCGACGCCCCCGCGCGCGTGCTTGGCGATCTGCGCCTGGCCGAGGGGGGCGCCCACGTCATCGTCGTCACCCGGATCGCCGGGCGCCGACTCATGCTGCTGACGACGCCAGCGTCCTGATCGCGTCGGCATCGACGCCGCAGCATCCGCCGACGAGCACCGCGCCGAGCTCCCGCCAGTGAGCTGCCTCGTCGAAGGTCGCCGCGACCGATCCGGTCCACTCCTTGGCCTGCGCATCCCAGGTGCCACCGGCGTTGGGGTAGACGACGAAGGGGAGGTCGGTGAGGGTGCGCAGGTACTCAAGGGCCGGTGACACCAGGTGCGGGGCGGTGCAGTTGATGCCGAGGGCGCTCACGACGCCACCCGCCACGGCGACGGCCTCGCGCAGCTCGCGTCCGTCAGCCAGGTGACGGTCATCGGCCAGGGTCATGCTCAGCCAGGCGGGCAGGCCCGGGTGATCGGCGAGCACCTCCGCGAGAGCGGCGATCTCGTCGACGTCGGGGATCGTCTCGACGGCGAGCAGATCCGGTCCGGCCGCGACGAGCACGTCGAGCCGCTCGCGATGGAAGTCAACGAGGTCGCGGTGCGCGAGGCCGTAGCGGCCGCGGTACTCCGAGCCGTCGTGCAACGTGGCTCCGTAGGGCCCCACACTGGCCGCGACGATCGCACCGGACTCACGCGCGGTCACGACCGAACGACGCAGAGCCGCATCGGCATCGTCCGTCGAGAGTCCCTGCTCGACGAAGCCGCGCCGCGACACCTGGTAGCTCGCGGTGATCACCACGTCGGCACCCGCGTCGACGAAGTCGCGGTGCGCGGCGGCGACGAGGCCGGGGTCATCGAGCAGCAGGCGGGCCGTCCACAGCGGACCGTCGACGCGCGCGCCGCGTCGCTCGAGCTGGGTCGACAGGCCACCGTCGAGGAC
>CAYFLO010000273.1:0-2781 GCA_964343995.1 uncultured Bifidobacteriaceae bacterium | reverse complement strand
GGGCGGTGTTGGCGAAGATCGCCGAGACGCCCAGGCGACGGACCTCGTCGGCCAGCGCGGCGATGTCGGCGCTGCTGGGCTCGGCCAGCGTGGTGCTCGAGGGCACGACACTGCCGGCGATGCGGTAGCCGTATTCCGCTGCGAGGTAGCCCAGTGCATCGTGGTCGGTCACCAGGATGCGTCGACCCTCGGGCACGGATGACAGTGCCGCCGCGACGTCGGCGTGAGCGGCGGTGATGGTGTCGGCCACCTGCGTGCCGCACGTGGCGTAGGCATCGTCGCCCGTGCGCTGCGCCAGTGCGCTACCGATGAGCGTGGCGGCGGTGGCCATGCGCGGCAGAGAGAACCAGATGTGCGGATCGGGAGCGGTCGATCCCGCCAGGGGGATCGGCTGAACCAAGGGGCCGATCTCGAGCACGTCGGCTCCGTCGGCGCGGGCACTGGCCAGCGCGCGTGCCATGCCGGACTCCAGGCCCAGGCCGTTGGCGACGACGAGGTCGGCATCCTCCAACTGCGCGATCTGGCGTGCCGACGGGGAGAAGTCGTGGGGATCGACCCCGTTAGGCATGAGTGTCGCGCTCGTGCCACCCGCGCATCGTGCGACCTGGCCGGCGATGTCACCCAGGATCGGCGTGGTCGCGATGACGGTCACGTGCTCGGGGGAGGCCTGGGCCGAGCCGCAGGCCGTGACGAGCAGCGCGCCGATGACCAGGGCGAGCAGCCCCGCCCCCGCGCGCACGACCTCGACAGCCATGCCCCGACGCTAGGGCTAGATGAGAATGATTGTCAAAAAGAATTCCCGGGCACGGCCGGGGGTCACAACCGGTGCAGGACCTTCAGGACGACCAGGCCCAGCAGGGCCACGACGATGACCACGCGCATGAGTCGGGATCCGGCGCCCACCGCTGGCCACGACAGCGCCGTCAGCCAGCCCACGAGCACGGCCACGATGAGCAGCAGGAGCGCGCCGATCCATGACAGGACTGGCCCCTGAAGGATGAGCCCGACGAACAGGAGCACTGCCGGGGTGACGACGACGAGCCAGCGCGGCAGGGCGTGCAGGCGAGCCAGGATCGGCAGGCTGAACCGCTGCAGGGCCGTGCGCTCGCCCGCCCATCGAGATCCCTGGAAGGCCGGCGACGACGCCGGCTTCTGCGGGCCGCGTGGACCCCGTGGTCCGCGCACACCGGGAGTGGGTCGGCGGTCGTCGGCCATCGTGCCTCCGTGGTTAGGCGCTAGCGTGCGGCGGTGCCCGACTCTAGCCCGTGGCCCGATCTGGGGGAGCCCGCTGCGCTCCTGGTGGTCGTGCGCTTCCGCGTGCCCGCGGCCGAACGTCAGGACTTCCTGCGCGAGGCCGAGACGATCCTGGGCGTGCTCGCGCGTCAGGCCGGGCTTCGCCGGGCCTCGATCGTGCAGTCGACCGACGACGCCGACCTCCTGGCTCTGCGCAGCGAGTGGGATTCCGTCGGCGCCTATCGCCGCGCGCTGTCGGACATGGACATGAAGGTGCACGGCATCCCGTTCCTCGCCCGAGCGATCGACGAGCCCACCGCCTTCGAGGTACTCCAGCACGTGGGCGACGACGCCGACCCGGTGTCGTCGAGTGCGTTCGCACGCGACGCCGGTGATGTGCGCCTGGGTCAGGCGGCCGCGGCCGACGTCACGCCGCTCACCTCGCGCGCGGACGAGTCGTGAGCGACTTCGTCGACCTGCACGATGCCGGTCGACGCCTTGCGCCACTGCTGCCCGATGATTCTGATGCGATCGTTGTCGCCGCACTGCCCAACGGTGCGCCCGTCGCAGTAGGCCTGCGTGAGGTGCGCGCACTGCCGGTGATCGGACTGGAGATCGCCCGCACCGACGAGGGCGCGACCGCCCTGCCTGATGACACCGTGGCTGCGGCGATCCGCGGGCGCACCGCCATCGTCGTCGATGACGGGGTCGAGACCGGCACGGTGGCCCGCGCGGCCGCGGCGGCCCTGGCACCCCTGGGTGCCGCACGGCTGGTGCTGGCCGTACCGGTGTGCCCCCGCGAGGTGGAGGCCGACCTCGCCCGCCGCTACGACGCGATCGTGGCCTGCGTGCGTCCCCTGGCCCGACGGTCGCTGGCGTGGCACTTCGCGGACTTCGACACGGTCGACGTGACCACCGCGCGCTCGCTCATCGCCGCCCTCTCGTAGACTCAACGCCGTCCGCCGACAGCCAGCCGGATGGGGCGCGTGCCGCGCTTCATGTGACCTCAAGGAGCGCCATGGCCGCCGATCGTGTCGATGCCGTCGTCAACCTGTGCAAGCGCCGCGGGTTCGTCTTCCCCTCCTCGGAGATCTACGGCGGCAGCCGCTCCGCATGGGACTACGGCCCGCTGGGCGTGGAGCTCAAGGAGAACGTCCGTCGCCAGTGGTGGCAGGCCATGGTGCGTGGCCGCGAGGACGTCGTCGGCCTGGACTCCTCGGTCATCCTCGCGCCGCAGGTGTGGGAGGCGTCCGGCCACGTGTCGGCGTTCACCGACCCGCTCACCGAGTGCAAGCAGTGCCACAAGCGCTGGCGCGCCGACAACCTGCTCGAGGCGTACGAGGAGAAGCACAAGGCGGCTCCAGCCAACGGCCTGGCCGACATCACCTGCACCGCCTGCGGCACCAAGGGCCAGTTCACCGAGCCGCGCGACTTCAACGGCATGCTGCGCACGATGGTCGGCCCGGTCGAGGAGGCCGGTGCGCTGCACTACCTGCGCCCCGAGACCGCGCAGGGCATCTTCGTCAACTACCTCAACGTCATGAACTC
>CAYFLO010000272.1:0-2793 GCA_964343995.1 uncultured Bifidobacteriaceae bacterium | reverse complement strand
GGTCGAAGCACTTGCGCTGGAATTCCTCGTCGCCCACGGCGAGCACCTCGTCGACCAGGAGCACGTCGGGCTTCATGTGCACGGCGACCGAGAAGCCCAGGCGCACGTACATGCCGCTGGAGTAGTGCTTGACCGGGTCGTTGATGAACTCCGCCAGGCCGCTGAAGTCGATGATCTCCTCGGTGACCGCGGCGATCTCGCGCTTGGGCAGGCCCAGGATCGCGCCGTTGAGGGCGATGTTCTCGCGCCCGGTCATGTCGGGGTGGAAGCCGGCGCCGAGCTCGATGAGCGAGGCCACGCGTCCCTCGGTGGTGATCGTGCCCTCGGTGGGCCGGTAGATGCCGCCGACCATCTTCAGCAGCGTCGACTTGCCCGAGCCGTTGTGGCCGACCATGCCGAACACCGCGCCCTTGGGCACCTGCAGCGTGACGTCGCGCACGGCCCAGAAGTCCTCGGCGCGGGTGGCCGCGCCGCGCACGATGCGCTCCTTGATCGAGTTGCGCCGGTCGCCCATGCGCTTGAACCGCTTGCCCACGCCGCGGATGTCGACGGCCACCGAGGCGCTCACAGCAGCTCCCCCACGTCTTCACTCGTGCGCTCGAAGATCGCGAAGCCGATCCAGAACACCACCGCGCCGCCGACGAGCAGGGCCAGCAGCTCCCACCACGGCGGGCTCACCAGGGAGTACATGACGTCGTGCATCGCCTGCACGTACCAGGAGATCGGGTTGATCTCGACGATGCGCGCCAACCACGTGCCGTGCTCCTGCACCAGGCTGATCGGGTAGAGCACCGGGGTGATGAAGTACAGCGCGCCGAGCACGACGGCCACGATCTGCGCGACGTCGCCGAAGCGCGCGTTGAGGATCGACAGCACCAGTCCGAGCCCCTGCGCGAAGAGCAGCAGCCCGACGAGGATCGGGATCGCCAGGATCCACGTCCATCCGGCATTGCGCAGAAACGCGAACATGATGATGAGGACGAGCAACTCCAGGGCCACCTGGATCAGCTGCACGATCGACGCGCCAAGGATCGGCGTCCACGCCGGGAACTGCACCTTGCGCAGCAGGTCGCCGCTGGCGCGCAGCTGGCTCATCGACAGGTTCAGGATGCTGGAGAACAGGTTCCACGTGACGATGCCGGTGAACAGGAACGCCGCGTAGTTGCCGGCGCCCGAACCGTTGCCCAGCGGCGGCGGCTGCACCCGGAAGACCACGCTGAAGACGACGCCGAAGACCGCCAGGGTGGCCAGGGGCTGGACGAGCGACCAGCCCCAGCCCAGGACGCTGGAGCGGTAGCGGGTGGACAGGTCGCGGTTGGCGAAGGCCCACACGAGGGCGCGGTGGGCGCGCAGGTCGGTCAGCACGCCAGCCATGGCCGTCAGCCTAACGAGGGGCGCGGCCCGGGGACGGTCGCCACATCTGTCCCACAGGCCCCTCCAGCCAGTACCCTGAGCCGACCCTTCCTCAAGGAGACCCCATGTCCGTGCGTACGACCGTCACCGCTGCCGCCGCCGCGGCCCTCACCCTGGCCGCAGGCCTGGCCGGCGCCCAGGGCGCCCAGGCCGCCCCGAACGGCTGGATCGCCGCCCCCAACGGGCTCGTCGGCGTGCCGGAGAACGTCACCATCTACGCCCCCGGCGCGGCCGGCCAGGTCGTCACCATCGGCTTCCAGGTCGGCGGCATCGCGCTGACCCAGCAGACGACGGTCGGCACCAACGGCTACGGCTCGCTGGTCTTCACGCCCGCCTCGGCCGGCGTCTACACGATCAATGGCCTGGGCACCGCGGTGAGCGCGGGCAGCGCGCAGATCCAGGTGGCGCCGATGCCGACGTACACCGTGCTGCTCGCGCAGAACGCGCTCGCGCAGAACGCCCCGAACGGCCTGCAGGTCGGCGTCGTCGCGCCGCTGGGCACCCTCGCGCCCACCGGCACCGTCACGCTGCAGAACGCCAGCGGTGCCGCGGTGAGCAGCGCGGTGCCGCTCACCGGCTCGTTCGGTGCGAGCACGTCGACCGCCGTCGTGAACTTCTCGCCCTCGCAGGGCGGACCCACGGCCGTGCAGGCCGCGTACACCCCGGCCTCCGGCGGCCAGACCGCCTCGACCAGCCCGGTGTCGACCCCGCAGGTCAACTCCGACTACTCCAACCTCGCGCTGCGCTGGCCGAACACCCTGTACGTGGGCACGCAGACCGTCATGCAGGGCGTCATCGCCCCCAACCTCACCGGCGGCTCGGTGGCGTTCTACTGGGACGGCGCCGGCATCAGCGGCTCGATCCCGACGGTCAACGGCGTGGCCACGCTGCAGTGGGCCCCGCCCGCGGCCGGCGTGCACTACATCAGCGCCGCGTACTCCAGCAGCGACGGCAAGTACAGCGGCACCTCGACGCAGCCGGTCAACGTGCAGGGCGCTCGCGGCACCGACTCCATCACCGTCGATCCGCCGACGATGGCCCCGTGGTCGATCGCCGCGCCGATCGTGCTGCCCGCCGGGCAGTCGGTGACACTCGTGGGCGCCAGCAAGTCGGGCACCCCGGTGATCTTCAGCGAGACCGGTCCGTGCGTGATCGCGGGTGCGAGCCTGCAGGCGCTGTCGGCCGGCGTGTGCCACGTGGTCGCGCAGACTCCGGGCAACGCCACGCTCGCTCCGGCGACGCAGACCTACACGGTCACCGTCACCGGTGCGGCGCCGACGCCCAAGCCCAAGAAGCCGCGGCGCTAGTCCTCGCGTGCCCGTGGGCGCTTCGCGCGCCCATGGGCGCCGAGGCGGCACTGCCGCTGCTGATTCACTGACG
>CAYFLO010000271.1:0-2799 GCA_964343995.1 uncultured Bifidobacteriaceae bacterium | reverse complement strand
TCCGCCCGCACCCGCGGCACCCGCCCCCGCCGTCACCCCCGGGCGCGGCAACTCCGCCCACCCGCGCGACGACTAGTCACGTTCTCTGGACGGTCCACGTGCCGGCTCCTAGGGTCCGGTCATGGCCGTACCCGCGCCGATCGACCCCTCGCGTCTCGCCGCGTGCCTGGCACCGTTCGGTGAGAGCCGCACCCTGCCCGCCGAGGCCTACACCTCCCCCGACGTCCACGCCTGGGAGCAGGACACCTTCTTCCGCGGCTGGCACTGCATCGGCCGCAGCGCTGACGTCGGCATCGGTGAGCAGCGGGCCGTGCCGATCGGGGCGAGTTCGGCCCTCCTGGTGCGTGATGCCGACGGCACCCTGCGCGGTTTCGCCAACGTGTGCCGTCACCGCGGTCACGAACTCGTGCCGTGCGGCGAGGTGCGCACCGGCCGCGCCATCACCTGCCCGTACCACCTGTGGTCCTATCGCCACGACGGAGCGCTCATCGCCGCCGCTCACTACTCCGACGTGCCTGACTTCGATTTCCGCCTGGAGGACTGGCCGCTGCTGCCCATCGCCGTGCGCGAGTGGCACGGCTGGGTGTTCGTCGACGCGTCCGGATCCGCCGGCACGCTTGAGGACCACCTCGACGGCCTCGATGAGCATGTGCGCGATCACGCACCCGAGGACCTCGTGGTGGCCGCGGTGCACGAGTACGACATCGCCGCCAACTGGAAGGTCATCATCGAGAACTACCAGGAGTGCTACCACTGCCCGGCGATCCATCCGGCGCTGTGCGTGGTGTCGCCGCCCGACAGCGGTGACAACTGGGTTCCGGGCGCAGGGGCGTGGGTCGGCGGCTGGCTGGCCCTGCGCGATGACGCCGTGACGATGTCGATGGACGGCACCAGCCCGGTCGCGCCCCTTCCGGGACTCTCCGACGACCAGCGCCGGTGTGTGAACTACGTGGGCGTGTTCCCCAACCTGCTCATCAGCCTGCACCCGGACTACGTCATGACCCATCGACTCACACCTCTGGCCCCCGACCGCACCCGGGTGGAGTGCGCGTGGGCATTCAGTCACGAGGCGGTCGCCACCCCGGGCTTCGATCCGGCCTTCGCCGTCGACTTCTGGGATCTCACCAACCGCCAGGACTGGGCCGCGTGCGAGTCGGTGCAGCGCGGACTGGCGAGCGGCCACATGGTTCCCGGCCCGCTGTCACCGCGTGAGGACGCGATCTACCAGTTCGACACGATGGTCGCGCGCGGCTACCTCGGTGAGGTGCCGCGTCCCACACCCCCGGAGCGCACGCGCAGCAGCCGCGTGGCCGCTCGCGCGCGGGCCGCTACCGCAGGCTGAGCAGGAGCGCCAGATACGACACTGGCAGGCCGAAGTCGTAGATGAGGATCATCGAGTTGCCGGGCTTGAAGTTGTGCGACTTGGCCATCTCGACGATGTGATTGACGCCGGCCAGCGCCAGGAAGATGCCCTGGGCGATCGCGATCGGCACCCACGACGCGCTCGACGACACCGACGCGACGATGCCCGCCACACCCAGGCCCAGGCTGACGAAGCCGATCTCGTACTGGAAGCCGTTGGTCGTCCAACCGATCATGGCCGCGGTCTTCTTGGCCAGGAACGTGTGCATGATGAAGCTGGACAGGAACATGAACCCGCCGGGCAGGAAGAGCAGCCAGCGCATCGCACTGTCGGCGAAGGTGTCGGTGTCCACGGCACCCGCGGGGGCAACGTGAAAGATGGCCAGAAGCCAGGCCACGAGCAAGGTGGCGGCGGTCGCGAGTACTCCCATGCGGTCACGGTAGGGCCTGGGTGCCTAGGGTGACCGTCATGGCACACCGACAGCTGGGCACCCGATCACGTCTGACCGCCGCAGTGGTGGCACTCATCGCCACAGGCGCGCTGGCATTCGCCGGCCCGGCGCTCGCGCACACCGAACTGGTGTCGTCCGATCCGGCCGAGGGCGCCACGCTCACCTCCGCCCCGTCGCAGGTGACCCTGACCTTCGCTGAGGATCTGCTCCCCGGCACCGAGACGGTGTCGATCAATGACGCGAACGGCAATGTCGTGGCCACGTCGAAGGTGCCGGCGCAGGGCGCCGTCGTGACCGCCCCCTGGCCGGTCGGGCTCGCCGATGGCGCCTACGTCATCGCCTACCGTGTCGTCGCCGACGACGGACATCCGGTCGTCGGCACGGTCAACGTCGTGCTCGCCACGGGGACCACCGCCACGGCCAGCACTGTCGCACCCTCGGCGGCCTCCACGTCTGCGTCGACCGCGCCGGCCACCGACACCGACACCGAGACGACGAATGCCGCGGGCGGCATGAGCCCGGTGATCGTCATCGTCATCGGACTCGCCGCGCTCGCGGCACTCGTCGTCGTGTGGGCGCTGGCCCGTCGCCGACGCGGCGACGGGGCCTAGTTCCTGCGCTCTACTGCTGCGGGCCGAACTGCGGGCCGGATTGGCCCGACAGCGGACCGTTCGGCATCATCTGGCCCTGCATTTGGCCGGGCATCTGCCCCTGCATCTGGCCCTTGAGCTGATCGGGCAGCTGACCGTTCTGCAGGTCGCGCATGAACTGCTGGACCCACGGCGGCAGCTGGCCGTCCTGCAGGCCCGGCATGTTCTGCGCGCCACCGCGCTGATCGTTGCGGCCACCCATCATGCCGCCGCCCTGACGACCGCCACCGGTCCAGTTGTCACCGTCCGGATCGACACCGCGGCCCTGCATCATGCCGCCGCCGTTCTGGTCATTGGGGCCGCCCATCATGCCGCCGCCCTGCTGACCACCGCCG
>CAYFLO010000270.1:0-2818 GCA_964343995.1 uncultured Bifidobacteriaceae bacterium | reverse complement strand
GCGCTGATGGTGGTGATGCCGTCGACACTCAGCGCGATGCGCCGCTGCAGCGCGCGGTACGCCTCCCACGCCTGCGGCGAGGCGTGGTAGCGCGGGATGTCGTAGGCGATGAGGTCGAGGTACGTCGCGATGACGCGGGCGCCGAGGTCGCGTGCGGCCGCGATGCTGCTGCGGCCGTCGATCTGGTTGGGGTACCAGACGGCGTCGGAGCGCGGCACGGTGTCGAGGTCGGTGACCACCTGCACGTGCGCGTACTCGGCCAGGTGCGCGGCGTAGGGCGGCAGGGTGTCGACGCCCACGAGCCGCAGCTCGGCGATGTCGTCGCGACGGGCCAACGCGCCCAGGGCCGCGGTGGTGAGCACCTGCGCGCCGGTCTCGTGCGGCCCGAGCCAGGTGACGTCGACGGTGAGGGTGAGCCGGCCGCGCGGCGCGCACTCCAGCAGCACCGCATGCGAGCCGCTCGGGTCAGCCGCCTCGGCCACGTCGATGACGGCACCGGCGACGAGCTCGGGCGCGCGGGCCACGTCGGCGCCGTTGGCCAGCAGCCAGTCGTGCCACAGCCCGCGGTCACTGGCGGCGCGGAACCACGCGGGCCACGCGCTCGGCTCGTCGGCGGGGAACGGCCCGACGAGGTCGGCCACGTCGGCGGCCACGGCCACGAGCACGCCCGCGGGCGCGGTGCTGCGCAGCCAGGTGGCGTCGGGCATCGACGAGTCGGGTGCCGCGACGAGCGAGAGCGTGGCGATGCGCGGGTCGGAGTCGATGCGCGAGGTGAACAGCGCGAGCCGGTCCATCGTCAGCAGCGCCGGATCGCCGAGCACGGTGAGGGTGCGACCGCCGCGCGTGCGGATCGGCTCGTTCACCGGCGTGCCCCCGCTCATCACAGGGCCTCGTAGATGCGATCGAGGCGCGGGTCGAGCGCCGCGGAGTAGAACGGGTCGACGGTGTAGACCGGCGCCCACCGATCACGGAACGCGCGGCCCTCGGCGGTGTCGGAGGCCTTGCGTGCCATGGTCGCGCCTTCGTGATGGGTCCAGTGGGCGTACGGCGTCCACGCTACGCGACGCTGCGACTGCCACGTGCGCAGGCAGAAGTCGACGTCGTTGAAGTCGCGTGCGAACGCGGTGTCGAAGCCGCCGAGCTCGTCGAACACGCTCGTGCGCACGAGCATCGCCGCCGCGGTGACGGCCAGGTAGTTGCGCGGGGTGAGGGTGGAGCCGAAGTAGCCGGTCTCGCGGCCGGGGCGTCCGATCCAGCAGTGTGTGGGCCCGCTGGGCAGCAGCACCATGCCGACGTGCTGCAGGCGGCCGTCGGGGTAGGTGAGGCGGCAGCCGGTGACGCCGACCTCGGGCTGCTGGCCGATCTCGAGCAGCCGGCTCACCGGGTCGGGCTCGGCCACCGTGGTGTCGTCGTTGAGCAGCAGCAGGTACTCCCCCGTCGCCGCGGCCCGGCCGGTGTTGATCGCCTCGGAGAAGTTGAACGAGGTCGTCTCGTAGACGACGTGACGCAGCGTGTGCCGACCGAGGTCGGGCACCTGCACGTCGGGGATGACGCCGGTGGTGACGATGACGAACTCCAGCGCCAGCCGCGTCTCGCCCTGCGCGAGCGTGCGCACGGCCGCGTCGACGAAACGACCGCCGCGGCCGTCGCTCTGCCCGATGGTGGGGATGATCACCGAGACGCGCGTGGACTCATCGATGCGCGGGTGCACCTCGTTCAGGCCGCGCGTGCTCGACGGCGCCACGGTGCCGCCGCCGAAGGTGCGCTGGAGGTGATCGGCCTGCGCCTTCGCGCCGGCCTCCTGCGCCCACGGCTTGGCCTCGATCGTCAGCGCCGTGGAGTTGCTCCACGCCCGCCAGTGGTACAGCGGCAGCGGCAGGTGGATCACCGTGCGCAGGCGCGGCAGCAGGCGCAGGGCGAGGTCGAAGTCCTGGGCGCCGTCGCGCTCGCTGCGCAGCCCGCCCACGTCGACCATGTCGGCGCGGCGGAACACCGTGAAGTGGCACAGGTACATCTGCGTGAGCAGCAGGTCGGGGGAGAAGTCGGGCTTGCAGTACAGGTCGTAGTGCTCGTCGCGCGGGCTGACCTTGTCCTCGTCGGAGTACACCGCGTCGGGGCGCACCAGCGCGGTCTCGATGGCCGTGGCGAAGGCGTCGATGCAGCGCGGGTCGAGCAGGTCGTCGTGGTCGAGCATGCCGGCGTACTCACCCGTGGCGCGCTCGAGCGCCGCGTTGAGGGCGCTGGAGATGCCGCCGTTGGCTTTACGTACGACGATGACGCACGGGTCGTCGGCGTGCTGCGCGGTGAAATCATCGAGAAACGCCGTGACCTCGGCGTCGGTCGAGCCGTCGTCGGCGACGATGAGCTGCCAGCTCGACGCGCTCTGCGCGAGCACCGAGCCCAGGCAGGCGCGCAGGAAGTCGATCGGCGGGTTGTAGACCGGCACGAGGATCGAGATGACGGTGTCGTGCGCCACCGAGCCCGGCGCGATCGTGGCGGCCTGCGCCAGCCACGCGCGGTACTGCCGCCCCACCGACCGCTCGTGCAGGCGCCGCTTGATCCAGCGCTTGACCCGGCCGGCGCGCGAGCGCGCCTGGCGGTACAGGCTCACGTGAGCCGCATCTGCGCGGGCAGGCGCACGTAGCCCTGGCCCAGCTCGTTGAGCGGGCTGCGCACCGCGAACTCCAGTGCGTCGTTCCAGGAGTCGAGCAGCCGCGTGCCGGTGTGGTCGAACACGTCGATGTGCACGCGGTAGCGGCCCGGCAGCAGCGGGTTACCCAGCAGGTCGATCTCGACGACGTGATCGCCGGGCTCGACC
>CAYFLO010000269.1:0-2834 GCA_964343995.1 uncultured Bifidobacteriaceae bacterium | reverse complement strand
GCGTGGGCGTGTAGGTGAACGCCCCGGACGTCGCGTCGATGGCCACCGTGCCCTTCGTTGCCGGTGTCGCAGTGAAGTTTCGACTCGCGCTGTTGCTGGCGCCCCCGAGGAGTACGCGGCCGGTCACGACACCGGTTCGCGGGTTCGGAGCCTTGACGATGACCTTCGGAGCGGGGTTCGTGGCCGCGGACGACGGGCCGGCCAGGCCGATCGGCAGGCACAGGGCGGCCGTCGAGATGAGGGCGAGCAGGGCCGTGCGCGACCGGGTCATGCTGTCACGCTAACGGACGGTGACCGTGCGAGACGCCGCTGCCTGCTTGTGTGTGCGCGAGTCGGTATAGGCCACCACGAGGGTGTAGACGCCGGGGGATAGGCGACGTGAAGCGCGCTCGGTGCGCGCACCGCGACCGTTGCGCACGGAGATCCCGGTCAGGCGCTGCTTGACCGCGCCGGAAGCGTCACGCAACTGCACGACCGTGCGCCCGGAGCGGCTGGAGCCAGCGGGAAGGCCGCTGACCTTCACTGATACCCGAAAGCCGCGCCCGCGCGCGACCGTCGGCGCCACTCGGATCGCGACAGTGCCCTGCGCGGCCGGTGCCGCACCGCCCGCACCGCCCGCAGCGGCCCCAGTGTCGGCCGCGGAACCGCCGGCCGCTCCCGCGCCTGCGGCAGCACCGTTCGCGGCATCGCCACCAGCAACTGCACCTCCGGCAGCTGCTCCCGCTCCCGCGTCAGCGCCAGCACCTCCGCCAGCACCCGCAACGGCCGGCAGCAGCGTGGCGGCTGACCGGATGGTGAAGGCGTACGCGCCGCCGCTGCCGAAGTCCTTCGCGACGATCGTCGAAGCCGCGAGAAGGAACCGACCGCCCATCGCCGTCGTGGTGGCGACGGTGAGGGCAGAGGCACCCTGCGCATTGGCGTTCCCGGACACCGAGGCCGCCGGCAGCGTGGTGCATCCGGCGGTGTCGAAGGACGCAGTAGGTACCTGCCCCGCGGTGGCGGCCGCGCAGGAGTAAACCGTGACGGTGCGCTGCTGGAAGACCAGGCCGTTCGGCAGTGTCCACCCAGCGACGACGAGTGTCGATGGGCTGCCTGCCCCCTTCGCCACACCCCACACCGGGCGCGATGACGTCGCCGGAGCGGGGAGGACGAGGACGTCCCGGCTGCGATCGCTCGTGGTGATGATCGAGCTGGTGCGGCCCCCGGCCGCGGTCTGCACGGCGGTGACCTCGGCGGCCAGGTAGGCGCCGACCACGCTCGCAGTTGTCGAGAAGGAGCGCTCGGCGGCAGGAGCGGCGACGGTCTCCGAACCCGCGGCATTGCAGGTGGCCAGCGCAGCACCCTTCGTGCGGCAGGAGAACCAGCGAAGGGTGTACTTCGCTGACACGTTCCCGGCCGCGACGGCGAACGCGGGAACAGTCGCGGTGACCGTGCCGCCGGCCACAGCGGTGGTTGCCGGGTCCGGTGCGGTGAGGAAGACGTAGGTGCCGGACTTGGTGGCCTGCGCTGTGCCGGCAAGGGCGTCGGCGAAGCTGGGCGAGGAGAGCGATGGCGCCGTTGCCGCGACCACCGGGGACGCGCCGACGAGCGCCGCCGCGGCGACCGTGGCCGACACCGCGGAGCAGACCAGGAGGCGGGCGGGCGTAGTGCGGACCATGTCAGGAGCTCCTCAGGAACCTCGGGTGGCTGCTGAGGCGCAGGCTAGCCCGCCGGAACGCCGGAGCTGCGCTTTTGACCTGATCTATCGGTTCGATATATTGGTGGCGTGGCCCGCCAACCGGAAATCCTCGACCGCACCGTCCTGGGCGTTCTGGCCGACGGCCCCCTCCACGGCTACGAGCTGCGCAAGCGCCTTACCGCGATCCTCGGCCCCTTTCGTGCCCTGTCCTACGGATCCCTCTATCCCTGCCTGCACCGCCTGACCGATCGCGGCCTCATCGAGCAGGCCTCGGGCGCGGCCACGGGCTCGCGCCGTCCGCGTATCGAGTACGCACTCACCGCCGACGGCAAGGAGGCCTTCGCGCAGTGGGTTGCCGAGTCAGGCCCCGATGCCTGGGAGGACGAGGGCTTCGCCGCCCGCATGGCCTTCTTCGGCCGCACGGATGCCCAGGTGCGCATGCGCATCCTCGAGGGGCGGCGCGCCCGCCTGGAGGAGCGGCTGGCTGACCTCCAGGACTCGCTGGACCGAACGACCGCACAGATGGACCTGTATGCCGAGCGCCTGCAGAAGCACGGAATCGACGGCACCCGCCGTGAGATGTCGTGGCTGGAGGAGCTCATCGCCAACGAGCGCGACCGGCGCGATGCCCGTCGGGCCACGCGCACCACGCGCGCACCGCAGAAGTAGATCCCCGCAGAAGTCCCCCACCAGGAAGGCACCACCATGAGCAGCAACGAGATCCGCGTCGCCATCGTCGGCGTGGGCAACTGTGCGTCCTCGCTCGTTCAGGGCGTGGAGTACTACAAGGACGCCGACCCGGCCCAGCAGGTGCCCGGCCTCATGCATGTGCAGTTCGGCCCGTACCACGTGGGCGACGTGCGCTTCGTCGCCGCCTTCGATGTCGACGCCAAGAAGGTCGGTTTCGACCTCTCCGAGGCGATCAACTCCTCAGAGAACAACACCATCCGCATCTGCGACGTGCCGCCCACCGGTGTCACCGTGCAGCGCGGTCACACCTTCGACGGCCTGGGCAAGTACTACCGCGAGACCATCACCGAGTCCGACGCGGCGCCGGTCGACATCGTTAAGGCGCTTAAGGACGCGAAGGTCGACATCCTCGTGTGCTACCTGCCCGTGGGCTCGGAGCAGGCCGCCTGCTTCTACGCCCAGTGCG
>CAYFLO010000268.1:0-2842 GCA_964343995.1 uncultured Bifidobacteriaceae bacterium | reverse complement strand
GTCGTGCTGCTGGCGCCGGGCATGGGCGACGGCATCCAGGCGGCCAAGGCCGGCATCCTGGAGATCGGCGACGTCATCTGCGTGAACAAGGCCGACCGCGACGGCGCGCAGGCCACGGCGCGCGAACTGCGCGCGATGGTTGCTCTCGGTGCTCGCGTGCCCGGCGCATGGACCCCCGAGGTCGTGCTGTCGGTGGCCGCACAGCCCGATGGGATCGACGACCTCGTGACGGCGATCGACGCGCACGAGGCCTGGCTCACCGAGCACGGTCAGTCGCGTCTGCTGGAGCGGGCCCGCCAGGAGGTCCTCGCGTGGACCGTGGGGATGCTGCAGTCACGGATTGACGTGGCTCGCCTGGAGGCTGCGGCCGCGCGTGTGGCGGCGGGTGAGATCGACGCGCCCAGTGCGGCGCGGGCGCTGCTGGAGTAGGTCAGCGACGCTTCCACGCTTCGGGTTCGGCCAGCAGGGCACGCACGTGGTCGGGGAGGTGGCCCTCAGCCACATCGCGCAGCGAGACATCCTCCAAAACGTGGCGCATCGCCGCGCGCACCGCCACCCACACATCGCGCAGGTGCTCGGCAGAACCTGAGTACCCCAGTGCTTCCGGGCGCTGACCGCGCACAGCCGCGAGGGGGCCGTCGAGGGCGCGCACGACGTCGGCGATGGAAATCGCTCCGGGATCGCGATCCAGGCGGTATCCGCCCTCGGCGCCCCGCTGGCTGGCGACGATGCCCGCCTGACGCAGCTGCCGAAGGATGCCCTCCAGGAACTTCACGGGGATGTCCTGCTCCGTGGCGATGGCCTCGCCCTTGACCAGCCGACGCGGGTCCTCCAAGGATGCGCGCGTGAGGACCAGGAGTGCGCGCATGCCGTAGTCGGCCTTGGCGGAGACGTGCATGGGCCCATTGTTGTGCGCGGGAGTGGCCGGGCCACGAATGGGGGGTCGGGCATGCCCCGGCCGCCTCCCCGGGGTCGTCGCAACCGCCGCGGATCGGCACAATGGCGCCATGGCCAGACTCTCCGCCCGCGGCGCCGTCGACCTGGGTGCCCTCGCGACGGCGCGTCAGAACGAGCAGCGCGCCGCCCAGGCGCTCGCCCATGCGCCAGCAGGTGCGGTCACCGACGTCACCGAGGCCACGTTCGAGCAGGCGGTGCTGCAGAAGTCGATGCAGGTGCCGGTGGTCATCGACCTGTGGGCCGAGTGGTGCGGCCCGTGCAAGCAGCTCTCCCCGGTGCTCGAGCGTCTGGCGGCCGAGGCCGGTGGCACGTGGGTGCTGGCCAAGATCGACATCGAGGCCAACAAGCAGCTCGCAGGCATGTTCCAGGTGCAGTCGATCCCGGCGGTGTTCGCCGCCATCGGTGGTCGCGTAGTGCCGCTGTTCACCGGCGTCGTGCCCGAGGCCGAGGTGCGGGCCTACACCGACGAGCTGCTCAAGGTGGCGGCGCAGGTGGGCCTCACCGGTCCGGTCGATCAGCCCGCCGACGGTGCTGACGGCGAGCCGGCGGCTCCGGCCGAGCCCCCCGCCGATCCGCGGTTCGACGCGGCCTATGACGCCATCGAGGCCGGTGACTGGGTCGCAGCCGAGCAGGCCTATCGCGCGGTGCTCGGGCAGACGCCGAGTGACCCCGACGCCCTCGCCGGCCTCGCGCTCGTGGGCCTATATGCGCGCACGACCGATGCCACGGAGCCGACGAATCCGCAAACCGCCGACGAGCGGCTGCTCGCCGCTGACTTCGCCGCGCTGCGCGGCGACTGGGCCCTCGCGTTCGATCTCGGCATCGGCGTCGTGCGCGTGACCGCCGGCGACGAGCGCGAGGCGGCGCGTCAGCGGGTGCTCGACTACTTCGCCGTGGCCGGGCCCGACCCGTCGGTGGCCAAGGCACGCACCGCCCTGGCGAGCGCGCTGTTCTAGTTGCGCTCCTGCGCGTCCTGCCAGCCGTCGTAGCGCAGGTACACCGCTGAGAGTGGCGGCAGGGAGATCCAGGCCGATGCCTCGCGGCCGTGGTGGCCCTCGTCCGTGGCCCACACCGTGCCGAAGTTGCCCATGCCGGAGCCGCCGTAGGCCTCGGCGTCGGTGTTGAGGATCTCGGTCCAGCGACCGGCGTGGGGAAGTCCGAGGTGGAAGTCGGTGCGCGGCACGGGGGAGAAGTTGATCGCCACCGCGATGACGCCACCGGAGTCGTCGCGACGCAGCAGCGTGTAGGTGTTGGACGACTGGTCGTTGGCGTCGATCCACTCAAAGCCGTGCGGGCTGTCGTCGGACTCCCACAGTGCCGGGGTGGAGCGGTAGACGCGGTTGAGATCGCGGGTGAGCTGCTGGATGCCCTGGTGCTCGGGGAACTCCAGCAGCCACCAGTCCAGACCGGCGTCGGCATTCCACTCGCCGGACTGCGCGATCTCGGCACCCATGAACAGCAATTTGCGTCCGGGGTGCGCGAACATCAGGCCCAGGTAGGCGCGCAGGTTGGCGAGCTCCTGCCAGCGATCGCCGGGCATCTTGCCCACGAGCGAACCCTTGCCGTGCACGACCTCGTCGTGCGAGATCGGCAGGATGAAGTGCTCGCTGTAGGCGTACAGCATCGCGAAGGTGATCTGGTGGTGGTGGTACTGCCGGTGGATGGGCTCGTGCGCGATGTAGTCCAGGGTGTCATGCATCCAGCCCATGTTCCACTTGAAGCCGAAGCCAAGTCCGCCCAGGAAGGTCGGGCGCGTGACGCCGGGCCACGACGTGGACTCCTCGGCGATCGTCATAGCCCCGGGCACGCGGCGGTAGACCGTGGCGTTCATTTCCTGCAGGAAGGCCACGGCGTCAAGGTTCTCGCGGCCGCCGAAGACGTTGGG
>CAYFLO010000267.1:1220-2847 GCA_964343995.1 uncultured Bifidobacteriaceae bacterium | reverse complement strand
GACCGTGGCCGCGTGGGCCTCCGAGCCCTTGCCGCCGAAGTGGCCGTCCTCGACGAACTTCTTGGCGTTGTCCCACGCGCCGCCGGAGTTCGACAGGAAGACCGCCATGAGCACGCCCGTGGCAATGGTGCCGGCGAGGTAGGAGCCCAGGGCCCCGACGCCCAGGCCGAAGCCGACGGCGATGGGGGTGAACACCGCGAGGATGCCCGGGGTGATGAGCTCGCGAAGGGAGTCGCGGGTGACGATGTCGACGACCTTGCCGTACTCCGGCTTCTCGGTGCCCTCCATGATCCCCGGGTGCTCCTGGAACTGACGGCGCACCTCGAAGATGACGGCGCCGGCCGCACGCGAGACCGCGTTGATGGCCAGGCCGGAGAACAGGAAGACGACCGCCGCGCCGATGATCAGGCCGACGAGGTTGGCCGGGTTGGCCACGTTGAGCACGCCCAGGTACTGGACCTTGTCGGCCAGGGCCTCGAACGCGCCACCGAGGTCGAGCTTGGCCGACAGCGCCGCGCTCTGAACGGCCTCGCGGAACGAGCCGAACAGTGCGGTGGCCGCGAGCACGGCCGTGGCGATGGCGATGCCCTTGGTGATGGCCTTGGTGGAGTTGCCGACCGCGTCGAGGCGGGTGAGCACCTTGGCGCCCTCGCCGTGCACGTCGCCGGACATCTCGGCGATGCCCTGGGCGTTGTCGGAGACCGGCCCGAAGGTGTCCATCGACACGATGACGCCGACCGTGGTGAGCAGGCCGGTGCCGGCCAGCGCGATCGCGAACAGCGAGAGCAGGATCGCTCCGCCGCCCAGGATGTAGGCCGCGTAGACCGCCGCGCCGATGAGCAGGGCGGAGTAGACCGCCGACTCCAGGCCGACGCTGATGCCGGACAGGATGACCGTGGCCGGGCCGGTGAGCGAGGTCTTGGCGACATCGTCGACCGGACGGCGGTTGGTCTCGGTGAAGTAGGCGGTGAGCTGCTGGATCAGTGCGGCCAGGACGATGCCGATGACCACGGCGATGATGACGAACCAGCGCGGGCCGATGGTGTTGGCCGACAGGGTCGCGGTGATGCCGCCGATCGACTCGATGTCCGACCAGTTCGCCGGCACCCAGGTGAAGACGGCCGCGATGACCAGGACCGCGGAGACCAGCGCGCTGATGAAGAAGCCGCGGTTGATCGACGACATGCCCGAGCGGTCATTGGCGCGCGGAGAGACGGCGAAGATGCCGAGCACTGCGGTGAGGACGCCGATGGCCGGGATGACCAGCGGAACGACCAGGCCCAGGGAGCCGAAGGCGGCCTTGCCCAGGATGAGCGCGGCCACGAGGGTGACGGCGTAGGACTCGAAGAGGTCAGCCGCCATGCCGGCGCAGTCGCCGACGTTGTCACCGACGTTGTCGGCGATGGTGGCCGCGTTGCGCGGGTCGTCCTCGGGGATGTTCTTCTCGACCTTGCCCACGAGGTCGGCGCCCACGTCGGCCGCCTTGGTGAAGATGCCGCCGCCGACACGCATGAACATGGCCAGCAGGGCGGCGCCGAAGCCGAAGCCCTCCAGGACCTTGGGGGCGTCGCCCTTGTACACGAGCACGACGAGTGCCGCGCCGAAGAGGCCGAGACCGACGGTGAAC
>CAYFLO010000267.1:0-1210 GCA_964343995.1 uncultured Bifidobacteriaceae bacterium | reverse complement strand
ACACCGCCGGTGCGGAACGCGATCTTCATGGCGCGCTGCTCACCGGACTCGTTGGCGGCGGCGGCGACGCGGACGTTGCCGCGCACGGCCAGCCACATGCCCATGTAGCCGGTGATGCCGGAGAACACGGCACCCACGAGGAAGAAGATGCTTCGGCCGATGCGCTCACCGGTGGTGTCGGCCGGGAGGACAAACAGCACGAAGAAGACGACGACGGCGAAGATCGCGAGCGTCTTGAACTGCCGGTTCAGGTAGGCGCTGGCGCCCTCCTGGACGGCTGCGGCGATCTCCTTCATGCGGGCCGTGCCCTCGCTGGCCGCGAGGACCTCGCGGACGAGAACGGCCGCCACCACGAGGGCGAGCAGGGCGATGACCGCAACGACGATGACGATCGTCAGGTTGCTGCCGGTCAGGTCGATCGACATGGGACTCCTAGGTCGGACGCGCCACGGTGAAGCGCTGCGGCGCAAGGGTTTTGGCTCGGGTGGCGACGAGGGGCGCCGCGACCGCCGGAGTCTATTGCGTGGGGCACGCCACTCGTTACCACGGGGAGGGCGGTACCTCCATGACAGCCTTTACATGGCTGTGAGGTGGGTCACCGATCAGGCGCCGCGGGCCGCTTCGACGGTGGGAAAGGTGGGGATGACCGCGTCGAGCCCCGTGAGCGACAGGACCTTCAGGACCCGGGGCTGGGTGCTCACGATCCTCAAGCTCGCCCCGCCCTCGTCCAGGAACGGGACGGCCGTCAGGTCAACCAGGAGCACCCGCCGCGGGGCGCGGGAGATGACGGCATCGAGCCGGTCGCGCAGGGCCGGAGCGGTGTGGGCGTCGAGGTCGCCCTCGACGACGACCACGTCGTCGATCGGCCGCTGGTCGTCCGCCACCGTGATGTTCACGGCCGAACTGTGGCACACCTGGCTCGTCGGCCGCCGTCACTCGATCAGGCCGGCCCGGGCGGTGGCCCGTACCTGGCTGGGTGCCGATCCGGCCCCACCCGGCCAGGCCGCCAGTCTCTCCACGGCCCGAGGCATCGGGACAGCGACGACGACCACTGCATCGGTGTCGTCCATCTGGCAGTCGACGAGCGTCGCGCCGTTCTCGCGGGCCAGGCGATCGGCCTGGTCGCAGTCGGCGAACTGCGACGCGGCCAGCGCGGCCTGGTCGGCCGCGGACGCGGCGTGCTGGCGGGCCACGGCGAGCGACCCGGCGC